>JAITST010000364.1 GCA_031287585.1 Planctomycetaceae bacterium
T
This sequence comes from Planctomycetaceae bacterium, assembly GCA_031287585.1. Lineage (GTDB taxonomy): Bacteria > Planctomycetota > Planctomycetia > Pirellulales > Thermoguttaceae > UBA8133. The sequence goes on from JAITST010000364.1 coordinate 2, forward strand.
GATTTTCGTCAGACATATCAGAGTTAGCATCCCGTTCCGCACAAAGAAAAACGGAAACGATAGACAACGTTACAACTAATAAACGGTAAGCCATAGTCAAACTCCTTTGGCGGTAATATTCGTTGCTCAATAGAACGTCGCAATTGTAATCTGTTTTTTGGGGTGTGTAAAGCGGTTCAAAAATTTTCTGCTACAAAAAAATCGCGTCTCTACAACCGAATTTCGGCTCGCATTGTCGTCTAATGTCCAATCAATGGACACATATCGAACCATTGGCGTTCGTGTTTTTGTATCCAGTCGTTACTTACTGGCGGTCCCCATGAGCCGGTTTCGTACAGTTCGGGGTCTTTTTTGTCCTGTTCCCATTTTGTTTGAATTGGGTCTATTATTGTCCACGCGGCTTCTACCTCGTCGCTTCTTGCGAATAGTGATGCGTCGCCCTGCAATGCGTCTAGCAGCAGGCGTTCGTAGGCTTCGGGCATTTCACCACTGAAACTGTTTTGGAAACTAAACTTCAATTCCGTCATCCTCATTCGCATCTCCGTATCAGGGACTTTGGTTTGGAAATGTATCTGGATTCCTTCGGCTGGTTGGATTTGCAACAGTAACTGGTTCGCGTCGTGTGCTGCGTTATCTGCACCGAACATACTGTGCGGCGGACGACGGAATTGTACTAGGATTTGTGTTGTGCGGCATCCCATCGCTTTGCCGCTGCGAAGGAAGATTGGTACGTCTTTCCAACGCCAGTTGTCGATTTGTAGTTTCATCGCGGCGAATGTTGCGGTGCGGCTTCCCTTCGCTACTCCTTCTTCGTCACGGTAACTGCGGTACTGACCGCGTAAGGTGTCGCGCTGGATTTGGTCGGGCGACATCGGGCGGATTGCTTGCAGGACTTTGACTTTCTCGTCGCGGACTGCTTTTGCGTCGAATCGCGACGGGGCTTCCATTGTGACGAATGTTAAGATTTGTAACAGGTGGTTTTGGAACATATCGCGGAGTACGCCAGCCGTCTCGTAAAACGCGGCTCGATGACCGACTGTGACTTCTTCGTTCGCGGTGATTTGGATGTGGTCGATGTAGTTGCGATTCCAGATTGGTTCAAAGATTGTGTTCGCGAAACGCAGGACGAGGATGTTGTTGACGGTTTCTTTGCCGAGATAGTGGTCGATACGATAGATTTGATTTTCAGTGAAAACGTGGTGAATTGACTCGTTCAACTTTTGTGCGGATTGCAAATCTATGCCGAACGGTTTTTCGATAACGACACGACGTGAGGCAGTTGCGGAATCGGTTGGTGATTCAGTTGCCATACCGGCTTTACCGAGTTGTTGTATTGTTTGTTCGTAAAACTTCGGAGCGGTAGAGAGGTAGTAGAGACGGTTTGACTCGCCGGACTCCAATTCGCGGAGACGTGTTTCGAGCGACGTGAACGATTCGGGTGAACCGATGTCGCCGATGTGGTAGTGAATCATCGCGGCAAACTTGTCCCACTGCGACGAGTCAAACGACTTCGCGGCGAATTGCTTGGTGGTCGCGCGTAACTCGGATTGCCACTCGGTATCGGTTTTTGCGGTACGCGAAAAGCCGACGATAACGAACGGCTGCGGTAAACGTCCTTTGACGAAAAGACGGTATAGCGACGGAATAAGTTTCCGGCTGGTGAGGTCGCCGGAAGCACCGAATATGATTAGTGTGTTCATTGTGGTTTGGTTTGTTAGTGTTGTTTAGTATCCAAGTACCAAGTCAGTCTATCATATTTTTCACAACTTTACAATCGCAGGGGTTACCCAATGTTAAAATACAACGATTATTCCGATTTTTCTGAATATAGCGGTTATTCTGTCCGATATATCCTTCTGTAAGGTTGGCGGTGGTTTTCCCGTTATCCTAATTTACCCACTTGACAGAATGAGGGAAATTTTTATGCGGCACTTTTATTTTTTAGCGTTAGCAATAGCAGTGATGGCATTCACTGCCGGTTGTGTTTCAAGTCCTTGCAATATGCAGGGTTACGGTTATAACGGTTACGGTAATTCTTACGGTTGTGGCGGGCAGAATACTGTCTATGAAGGCGGCGTTTGTACCGACGGTTGTAACGTTGTCGCGGATACTTGCGGTGCCGGATACTGTGCGCCGCCAATCGGACCGCCCTGTTACCCGATTGCTACCGGTTGTACTCGCGGCGTGATGGGTGCGGTTCACGCGGTTGGTGAACTTGCAGTCGGCGTTGTCACGTTACCGTTAGAGTTGATTTGCGGGGGCTGCGGCAATTGTCATCGCGGCGGCTTTGGTTATAACGCTTACAATGGCGGTAGTTATTACAGTAACGGAATGGATAACGGTTGCGGCTGTTCGTCAGAAGTTTACTATGGTGACAACTACACCGGCGGCGGTTGCGAACCGTGCGAATCCGGTTGCGGAGGCGGTTATCGGGCTGGTTGCTCGCATTGCTCAGGCGGTTACGTTGAAGGAATTTCGTCACCGCAAGTCGAAGAGTTGACACCGCAAGAGTTGCCCAATACCGACGTTCGTAATCTTCGTCAGGCGAATCGTCAACCGCTCCAGGCGCGCCAGTTACAACCACAGCAGCATATTCAGCAGAGGCAAGTTTATCAACAAGTAATATACAAAAAG
>JAITST010000371.1 GCA_031287585.1 Planctomycetaceae bacterium
AATACGCCGCTCAACAACGACAACTGCGGATAAAAATTTGAATCGCGCGTGTCCATCTGATTACATACATGAATCAAAAAAAACAGAATACGGAATGTTATACGTGTGAAAAACGAAAAGGTGCGAGATTATTGGAATTTTTTTACTTTGCAATTTGTGTGTCAACCTGTCTCGCCGACCAACTTCGTTTGTGATACAATTTACCTCCGTTGTTCTCTTTCATAAACTATGACCGGAGTTATTCAGATGTTCAAACTTAAAATCCGCAAACGTTTTCTTTATCTTTTATTTGGAATGTTGTTTGCCGTTGTTTATGTTGTTGGTTGCCAAGCCGACTTTATTGCTCGGCGGTTGGCGTTTCATCCGCCCAAGTTTCCGGCTGGTGATTGGGATTTTGTCCACGATTCGTTTACCGAAGTTCAGTTCAAAAACTCGCGGGAGCAAGTGCTTGTCGGACGCTACATCGACTTTCGAAAAACGTTTGCTGATGATACTGAACGAGCCGGACGTGTTGCGATTGGTTCGATTTTGTACTGTCACGGTAACGCCGAAAACATTTCTTACATCACCGATTTCGCTATCGGTTTGAGCCGCGATTTAGGTTGTAACGTTTTCATTTTCGATTACGCTGGTTACGGCAAGAGCGAGTCAACACCGACAACGGTTGGAATACTGGACGACGGACGGGCGGCACGGGATTGGCTGGCAAAACACGACAGAATCGCGAAAGACGCGGTGATAGTTTATGGTCAGTCGCTCGGCGGATGTGTCGCGGTTGACATCGCGGCAAAAGATGGCGCGAGAGGTTTGATTGTCGAAAGTTCGTTCACGTCACTCGACGCAATGGGCAAGGTATTATTACCGTTTCTACCGGTGAAAATACTGTTGAAAGAGCGGCTGGCATCGGTCGAAAAAATCGGCGGCTATCGCGGCAAAACATTCATCAGTCACGGCAAAGCGGACAGAGTAATTCCGTTCGCGCAAGGTGAAAAACTATACGAAGCCGCCAACGCCCCCAAAACATTCTACATCCCGCCATCCGGCAAAGACCAACATTCCGCATGGCATTGCAACGAACATCGTGAAAAATTGCGTGAGTTTGTGGCGGGATTGGAGTGACCGATAGTTTTTGGGGGTAATGCCTCTTGACATTGTTTTGGTTTTAATATACAATACTCAACATCAAAGTTCACGAAGCGTCGTGAACAACAATCACACCAAACCTTTTCTCGAAAGGAAAGAAAAATGACAGACTTTGTAAAAACACAAATTAACACAATTAACCAAATGTTAAAATGGGGGGGGGGGCGCAGTTTACGGTAAATACCGTATTTACTGTTCTCGCTCGGCTTTTACCCTGGTTGAGCTTCTTGTTGTTATCGCCATTATTGGCGTTCTAATCGCTTTGCTCTTGCCCGCTGTGCAAGCCGCCCGTGAGGCGGCGCGAAGGATGCAGTGTACCAACCAAATGAAACAATTCACGCTTGGGTTGATGAATTATCACGATACCCAAAATTCGTTACCCGCTGCGGCATCACGTATACGTATTCAGGATAATAATGACGAATGCCGCTACAGTCCGCATGTGAAAATTCTTCCCTACGTAGAACAATCGGCTTACTATGATGCGATTAACGCGGCAGCCAATGCCGGTACCATTAGACCGTGGATATCCAATAACGGTGAAACGGAAAAAGCAATCCCTTCATATCTTTGTCCGTCTGATGGTAACGCCAAAAATGAGGGGCTTAATAGAGTGGCACGTACCAATCTGATGTACTCTCTTGGTGACGGTGTTATTCAAATGCACACTACAACTCCCACTAAAACAGGCGGAAGAGTTGATGCTTCAGAGAGGGTTACGCATCGTATCCCCTTTGCGCCCAACGAATGGAAAAGTCTCGCGTCAATTACGGATGGGACAAGTAATACTATCGCTGTGAGTGAGGCGGTTACCATGGTTTCTACTTCCGATACATCCATTCGTAGCGGCGGGGCAAAACTCAGTGGTCTTAATACCGGTATGACACTCAAGCCGTCGCTATGTTTGAGTATTCGCGACCCTCTTGACAACAAGAAAATTGCCGCGTCTTATCAATCAACAGCTTGGCAACACACTATGAAATGGACTGATGGAATGCCTGCCTTTACCGGATTCAATACGGTGATGCCCCCTAATGGACCAACATGCTCTCCAACCGGTACCTGTAACGCATGGGCACTTCTTACCGCAACGAGTAATCACTCCGGCGGTGTCAATGTCGGGTATATTGACGGCTCTGTCCATTTTGTTTCTGATACCGTTGATACCAAAGGTTTACCAGACCACACGCAAGGACCAGCGATGACAGGAACATCTCCGTTAGGTGTCTGGGGTGCGCTCGGTTCCATTAACGGCGGGGAATCGGTGTCGATGTGATGTTTTGTCGTACTCGCACTCCGTTGGGGTGCGAGTACGACACGTGTTCATTTTATGTTTTGCTTTTACAAAAAACTATTCTATTCAGAAAGGATATTTTATGAGAAAAATTATGTTTGCGGGATTTTGTGTTTTGATTATAGGATTTGTAGGTTGCGGTAAAAAACTTCCCGATGGAATGCCTACGTTATATCCGTGTACACTTGTCATACTTCAAGAGGGCAAACCGGTTGACGATGTTTTGGTTCGGCTTTATCCAGAAGACAAGTCACTCACAAGTTGGACGGTGGGAGGAATCTCACAAAAGAACGGTGAAACAGTTTTGATGACACTCGGAGAGTACAAAGGTGCGCCTGCCGGCAAGTATAAAATTACCGCAGTAAAAACGCTCATCAAGGATAAGGAAGGTACTACGCTAACCCCAGAACAGACGGCAAAAGGAGAATCTGTCCCGCAGGTGAAGACGGTTTACGTCAATCCCAAGTACGAGGCAGAAGATTCAACAGACCTAACAATAGAGATTGGAGCGGAAACAAAACTCGCTGAAATTGATTTGGGGGCTGCCTTTAATAAAGAGGAAGGTTATGATCCGAATAAAATCGGTAGGTGATTTCGTTACGCTTCAGCCGTTGTAATGAAATAATACAAGGTTTACGGATTTTACATCCGTAATTCTTCAAACTATGGTATCCCATTGAATTACTATAATGGGTTGTTCAAACGTTTTTTTGAACGACCACCGTAAGCTTGAATTTACCGACGGAGTTACGCAGGGTAAAGCCAACACTGCGCGGAGTACCGCTTCGTTACCGACTGTTATATGTGAGCAATTTTCAAGCGTGTTCGGTATAAATACGAACCAATCGTAACTTTTATTGGATATTTAACTTTATATAAGTTTTGCAGATCACTTAAACACAAGCAGTATTTACTCAAATACTGCTTGTGATAATACCTTTGCCCTACGGGGCAATGATGAGAAACACGTCTCTACAAATTTCAACCGTGACTGGTATAATCATTGCAATTTCTGTCGTTTATTGTACAATTCTTACTTACTATTTTTATTTTTGCACACTATCCCATTTGAACAATGCAATATCTGACTTCGGCGCAATCTCGGTTGCAGGATGATTTACGCGGTATTATTCATGGCGACGTTGCTTGTGACCGTGTCACCGTTAGTCTTTATGCTACCGATGCGAGTCCGTTTGAACTTCGTCCGCGCGGCATTGTTTGTCCGCGTTCTACCAGTGACGTTGTCGCTTGCGTTCGTTATGCTTCCGAAAATCAAATGACAATAACCGTTCGCGGGGCTGGCAGCGGTTTGGCTGGCGGTGCTTTGGGGAACGGTCTCATCATTGACTTTACCCGTTATATGCGGTACCTGCTTGATGTCGATAACGAATCCGGCTCGTTTACCGTTCAATCCGGTGCTTCTTTGTCTGCCGTCAATTCACGTCTCGCTCTGTCCTCACGAAAATTCGGTGCAACATCCGGTTACGTTCCCGCCACTACATTCGGCAGTCTCTTCGCGTCAGCCGGTGCTGGTCAACATTGGTTACGTTACGGAACAATACGTGACAACATTCTAGGTCTAACAGCAGTTCTCGGCGACGGAACAGTTATCAGTTTGCAAAGTGACGACTTACCAACCGCGTCCGAAACCGCAATCGCTACACCGTCCGGTTTCGTTAGCGACACCGACGAATCAATCGCACGCCGCGTTTCGCTCGCGCGCGGAATCGTTTACGGTCGTGAACATCAGTTAGCCGAAGACGTTTGCCGAATACTTTCAAGCGTTTCGTCAGCAGAACTCAATCACCAGCGTTCTATTCCCGCAAACCGTTATGGCTACTGTCTTGACGGCGTTTTGCAAACACGCGGTGACGGCGTTACGGTTGTTGACCTGCCGCGTTTGATGTGCGGTTCAGAAGGAACGCTCGGCATCGTTACACAGTTGAAATTGAGAAGTGCCAAATGTTCAAAACATGCCGGCGCGGTTATTTTATTTTTCGGAAGTATTCACGCGGCGGTACGCGCGGTACAGTCAATTCTGCATTACGAACCGCTCGCGTGTGAACTCATCGACCGCCGTCACATAACTCTCTTACGTGAATGGGAACATCGCGTTGTTGAAATTATTCCGCCCGAAACGGAGGCGGTGTTGTTGATTGAAGCCGACAGTTTGCATCCGCTCGAACTGACTGACCGGCTCAACGACATGGTTTTCTCGATTCGTGAGAGCGGCGACCAAGAGACCGGGTGTTTCGGCGGGCGGCTGTTTTTGACACCGGGTGAACTTGCGTTATATCAAACGATAGTTGAGAAATTTAACTTCGTTTTGTTCCGTATGAAAAACTTGCGGCACAAAATCCCGATGCTTGAAGACTTGGCGGTGCCGGTTCACGAATTGCCAGCGATGTTGACGGCGGTGCAAAAGATTTTCCGAAATTGCGGTGTAGTCGCGTCGTTTTCGGGGCATATCGGAAACGGTCAGTTGAATTTGCAACCGATTTTCGATTCGGAACAAACCGACGCAGTTTCGGTTATCAAACGTCTTGTTGATGAAGTTTACGCGGAAGTGATTGCGCGCGGCGGAACGTTGAGCAGCGAGCAATCCGGTGGACTGGCAAAGAGCCGGTATCTCGCGTTACAGTATCCCGCGTTGTTTCCGGTCTTCACGAAACTGAAAACAGTTTTCGACCCTGAACGAATTTTGAATCCGGGCAAAGTTATCGGCGACGGTCTCCCTTGGACAAGTTACCTGCGTCCGCATTTGAAACGCGGTTACAACAGTCCTGACGCATCGGGTATTATTACCGAAAACGGTGTGAGAACGTCACCGGGTTCTAAATATGATGATGACGAAAACGACGAATTACAGTTCTCGACAAACCAACTCGAATTGCAACTTGAATGGGATTCGGAACCATACGAGGAGATTTCACTTGCGTGCAACGGTTGCGCACGATGCCGTTCCCGCGAGCCGAATATGCGGATGTGTCCGGTATTTCGTAAACATTCCGACGAGGTCAATGCTCCACGCTCGAAGGCGAACACGTTACGCAGTTTGATTGAGAAGTCGTTGCCGCTCGCGATGTTGACAACGGAGATGTCGCACCAAATCGCGGACAGTTGTATCCGATGTTATTCGTGCGGCAATGAGTGTCCGGTTGAAGTCGATATACCGCGTTTGGCGTTTCGTTGTAAGATGGCGTACGCGGCGGCTCACGGGTTGACGTGGGGTGATATTTTTCTGTCGAACATGGGCGGTATGCTGTGGTATTTATCGTTTATAAGTTGTCCGGTAAACTGGGCGTTCACTAATCGTTTTTCGCGGTGGTGTATTGAGAAACTTGTTCAGTTCCCGCAGGAACGGAAGTTTCCGACGCTAACAAAGATGACGTACTTGTCGAAACTGATGTGGGTTTTTCCGTCACTCTTGCATCCGAGCCGTGAAACGACACGGAAGGTAGTATTGTTTCTTGATACGTACCCGAATTTTTTCGATACTAAACTTGTCGAGGCGGCGGTGAAGGTTTTACGACGAAACGGAATCAGTGTTTTCATACCGAAACGACAACGCGATTCGGGACAGATGGCGATTGCGTGCGGCAACGCCTCGCGTGCGGCAAAGTTGGCACGGCAAAACGTGACGGTACTTGCGGACGCGGTTCGTCAGGGATACGACATTGTAACGATTGATTCGATGTCATCGTTTTGTATGCAGAAAGAGTATGTGTATGTTTACGAACATACCGACACAGAGTTGGTTGCAAAGCACGTGACTGACTTGTGTTCGTTTCTGTGGAACTTGCATTGTAATGGTGAGTTGAAGACGAATTTTCAACCGTTAAAGATGAACGTAGGATACCACGCACCGTGCCGTTCGATAGTGAGCCGCGAAAGTCCGGTAGAATCACCAACGCCGGCGGAATTGTTATTGCGGATGATACCGGAGTTGAATGTAGAGAGATTAGAACAGGGCTGCTGCGGAATGGCTGGTTCGTTCGGTATGAAAAAACAGAACTACCTAGACAGTTTAAGAATAGGAATGAATCTATTCCGCGCGTTAAAAAACGAAACATTAGAAGTCGGCGTAACGGAATGTGCCTACTGCAAAATCCAAATGGAACACGCAACAAAAAAAACAACGCTGCACCCGATAAAATTGTTAGCCGATGCGTACGGAGATGAAGAGGTGTGATTGGGAACGGACAAAAATCATATATCTTTACCTACCTGTGAAAAAACAATCTACCATTTCCCAACGAAACCAATTTGTCCGGTGTGTGCTGTTGTGCGTTCGCCTAAATCGAAATCGTAATCCGCAAATAGCCGCGTGTTGCGGGTGAGGGGAATGTCGCCGCCGATGCCCGCGTTGAAGGTGTTGCGTCCCAGATTCACACCGCGGAATGTTTGCGTTGTACTTCCGATGATTGACCTACTCATACCGTATTCTTCGCCGCCGACTTGATAGCCGTACTGTAAGCGCGTTCGCAAATTGCCGAATTGCGAGTTTAACCCGATTCGCAGCACTGTTTGGTCAAGCGAATCGTTGTCGATACGCTGCGCAAGTCCGGGCAAAACGTTCACCGTGAAATCGTCCGACCAACTCTTTTGAAAATCGACCGCAAGCAACGGGAAAAGTTTCAGTTGGCGCGAATAGTTTATTTGTTTTGATAGTTCAACCGTTGCGTACATCGAATTGCCGTTGTAGTCAGTGCGGTTCAACGCATTGCGGAACTCGTAATTCTGATGTCCGTAACCGATAAACGTGTTCACAAAAACGCTGCTCGTGAAATTGTACTTCGCGTAAAGTCCGACCGTGTAATCGTCCGCTTCGATCCGCGCCAACCGGTTGCTCGCTCGCGGATTGCCGTAGCCGAAAGTTGCACCGAGCAGCAATTTGTTATAAACCTGTTTATCGACACCGAGTAACATTCCGCCGCGATTGACATTATAACCGTTTGCGGTGTTATCGCTATCAACATCTTCATAGCGGTAAAAACCTTCAAACCAAAATTCACGTTTGCCGCTGTTGTAACTGCAAACTGGTTCACACGGTTCTTGACCGAGAATACCGCGCATACCACTGTTATTAGCGTTACCAAAATTTCTGTACAAACGCTGACTCGCAACCCGCTGATACGGATTCCAAAGTGCAACACCTTGAAACTCCGCTGCCGCTTCCGGCGCGGATTGAATACTCTCGATGTAATTTGTAACCTGCTCGTTGCTCGTCAAATTATTTGCGTAGTTGATCATCGAACCGCCAACTTTATCAATTTGCGAAGCCGCGCCAACCGCGTTACCATTCAAACCGTTTTGCGTTGCGAATTCATTAGCAGTAATCGTTGCCACTGTCATCGCGAAGCCGTCTAAAAAATCGGCGGCATAAATTTTTAACGGTAACGAATCAGGCACCGCCTCCGCCAATTTCGTTTGCATACTTTGGTCAATCGCTGCGTCGAGGCGGAGCAGCCGATACGTTCCCGCTCCCAACTTTTCGTAACCGGTAATACTGGCGTTAAAGCCGGGCGACGCATTGACCGTTCCCGTGAGTTTCAAAAGTTGGTCGGTTGGCGCGGTTGTTGTGTCTTTTGCGTCGGTCAAATCGAAAGCCAGCGTACTGCCGTTTGCGATTGTGATTGTCGTTGCATTGATTTCGTTATTCATTCCTTTGACGGCGAGTGTTGCACCGTCTTTGATTGTTATTTCGTTTCCAACATTGAGTTTGCTGCCCGTTTCAAGAGCGAGTGTTGCGCCGTTATTGAGGTTGAAATTACCAGTGCCGTTGTTGTTATAAATCGCACAGTTTTGCAATTTCATTGTTCCCGCGCCAACCGTTGTTGTCCCGTGAATGTTCGATTGCCCGCCGTTCGTTCCGTCAAACAGCACCGTGCCGTCGAAAGCAATGTTGTTCAGATTTTCAGAAGTGTTTTTCGCGGGATTGATGAAAATGTTGAGATTCGTGTAGGTGGTGCTGCGGCTTGCAATCGGGTCATAAAAGAAAATCGTTTGTTGATCGCCCGCGCCGAGCGCGAGTGTTTTTCCGCCGGCGTAATTGTTCATATAGATTGCGTTGGGGTCGCCGGTTGTCCCGTTGTAATTTTGCAGGTTTCCCTGAAAAGTCAAATTGCCGTTCAGCGCACTGATATAAGCATTTTCATCAACATACAGTGCGCCGCCTCTGTTTCCTGCCTTATTGTTTTCAAACGTGGTATCGCTCATATCGGAATAATCTGTCGCTGTGCCAATCCTCGTTGTATCTGCCGCGCCGCCAGACGACCCCGCCCTATTGCCGTAGAATTTAGAGTTGGTGATGTCGCCAGTGAAATCGCTAACGAAATACAACGCGCCGCCAGCCATATCACTTGCATTGCTGATGAATTCGGAGTTGGTGATGTTGCCTTCGAATTTGCCCATGACATACACTGCGCCGCCGAAATCGCTCTCTGCGCCAGTTCCAGTGTTTCTGAAAATGAGATTGCTGATGCCGACGCAAACAGTATCAAACGGGTAACTGCCCAACTGAAAAAAACGGAAGTCCTTATCAATTTTTTCCAACACGTTTTTATTGACCTGATCCGCGCCTGTCAAACTGATACCGGTTCTGTTGATATTGGATCGCGAATTATCGGGAAACTCTATCGTATTGTTAAATATGAGAGTGTCGCCGTTCTGAATTCCTGCAATGTCGGTGAATTGATTAACCGTAACGGTTGCCGCCCGCACCAACCCGCCGCTAAACAAGGTGAACAATAGAACCGCAAAAGTGAAAGTGCGTAATTTTGTGTTAAGTTAGATAACTGGGGGGGGGGCTAGGGTTGGGGACGTTTGTACATTGGTGTTGTCTGCGATAATAGGGGCTGGCGGGTCCGAAATGGAAACGCAT
>JAITST010000471.1 GCA_031287585.1 Planctomycetaceae bacterium
TTTTTTGTAACTTATTCTATTATAAATCATTACAAAAGATTTTCAAAATAAAATCTCTGCGAACTCTGCGGTTAAAATTGTGGTTTTTAGAAATGTCCATTAGTTTGCCGCCGGTTTTAACCGACGGCAATACTGTTACCGCTACGGCTATTCCATCGACAACGCCGACGTGAACCGATAACTTCCGCTTTGTACTTCGTACACTCCGGGCGATAATTGTTTCACTTCGGAATTACATTTGATACTGTCCGCGTCAGTTGTTGGTACTGTTACTGTCGCTGTTGAACCGCACGGGATTTTGATGTTCCAAGTGAACTTTTTGGCTTTCGCATCAACTTCCCACGAACTTGCAATCTCGCCTCTGGGTGAGTCATAAGTTGCGTTCACAAACTTCAAATCTTTTTGCGGTAACGGTTTCATAATGATATTCGCAAAACCGGGTTTTTCAGGGTCTGCTTTGATTCCCGCCAGCGTCTCGAAATACCAAATTCCGAGATCGCCTACCAACATCACGTGATTACCACTGTTCATCGCAGGGTTTGCCGTGTCGCCGTTCCACAGTTCCCAAATGGTCGTCGCTCCCTTTTCAATCATATAACCCCAACTTGGGTAATCACGATTTGTCGTGAACGTATATGCAATGTCGCTGCGACCGTAATCAGTCAGGACGCAGTTTAGCCACTGTCCGCCGATTAGTCCCGTACCGATGTGCATCTTCGTCACGTTTTCAATGTTCGCGATGAGCGTGTTGAAAACTTTTTGCTCGTCACCTTTCGGCACTATACCGAAGTACAACGGCAACACGCACGATGTTTGCGTACCGTTATCGTAACGTCCTGTATCCGGCTTATAAAACTTTGCGTTGAACGCTGCGGTCATATCGTCGGCGCGTTTACTGTGCGACTGTGCTTCGTCGTTCTTACCTAACATCTTCGCGAACTTTTCCAGCAACCGCAGGTTGTGAATGTAGTACGAAGTCGCAAGCAGCGTCTTGTCGGTTTTACGTGCCGGATCGCCGGAATGAATCAACTCTTTTGATTCCGGCGGTACGCACCAATCGCCGTAGTTGTCCTTACTAATGAGACCGTCTTTGACAAAACCGCCGAGATGGTTCAACAACCAACGCTTCATTGCCTCGTAATGAGTTTCAATCGGGCGGCGGTCGCCGTACATTGTGAAAATCGTTTCGGGGATAATTGTGAACGCGCTAGGCCACGTAACGTTTGAACCGTAGAGGGGCCAATACGGCGGAGCAACGTCTGATAAGTTACCGTCCTCACGTTGCGTATCCTCGATGTCGATTAACCACTTCTTATAAAGTGTAACGTTATCGAACAGGTACATCTCACCCATCGCCTCGCCAGCACGGTCGCCTTGCCAACCTTGCCGCTCATCACGCTGCGGGCAGTCGGTCGGGATGCTCAGGTAGTTACCTTGTGTACCGCGAACGATGTTACGATAAATTGCGTTAATCGTTTCGTTACTCGTTTTGAATGTTGAAACTTTCGGCAAGTCGGTATTCGTCGCGAAGGCGGTCAACATTGACTTCGTCGGAACGTAACCTTCGGGCAATCCGGTAATTTCGGCGTAACGAAAACCGTGATACGTAAATACCGGCTCGTAACTTTCCGACGCGGCTTTGCCTGTGACAGTATAAATGTCACGGCACTTCGCGCCTCGCAAATTCGCTACATACAACGTACCTTTGTCGTCACCATCGGGAACAAGCGTCTCGGCGTGGCGTAACAGGATTTCTGTTCCGGGTTGAATTGTAACCGTGTTGCCTGAACCGCGTCTGTTGTTCGCGCGTCTTGCGGTTGAGACCAAAGACGATGACGGCGTTGCCGATTGTGTTAGCGGTAACGTTAGACGGCAATGTCCAACCAAATTAACACCGAAATCGTAAACCCAAACTCCCGGTCGTACTTCGGTAACACTGATCGGCTTGAACTCCTCTACAATACGGCGCGGCGGCATCATTTGAGCGACGAGTTTTCCTTTCGGCGGCGCGACAACGCTCGCCGCTTGCCACTCGCCTTCGTTCGGAGCGTTCGCCCACGCCTTCTTCCAACCGCGTAGTTCAAGGCGGCTGTCGTATATTTCGCCGTCGTAATCGTTGTTCTCGCGGATAGGTCCGTCTGTCGTTATCTCCCAACTTTCGTCACTGACAACCGTTTTCGTCGTGCCGTCTCTGTACTGAATTTCGAGTTGAAACAGAAGTTTCGGGTCGCCGTAACCGAGCGTGTTTGTCGGTTCTGACTTTCGCGGCGCGTAATACCGACCATTGCCGAGTGCGACACCGATAGTGGTTTTGCCAATCATAACCTCCATGGGGGGTATATTATATGTTACATACGGAACACGTTTTTCATAGTTCGTTAGAACGGGATCGCAAACATGGTCGCCGACTTTCTCGCCGTTGATGAACAGTTCGTAGTATCCAAGTCCGCTGATGTACGCGGTCGCGCGAACGATGTCGTTTGGATTTTCGGCGGTGAACATTTTACGCAAGTAACGTGCGGGAAGTGCCGGATGACCGTCGGCTGTTGTGATTTTGCCCCAGGGACCTTGACCAATATCGCACTGTACGCGGGCATCGTTCCACTTGCTGTCGTCGAGCGACGGGGCGGCGAAATTGTCAGGTAATCCTTCGGCGGATTTCCAACTCGCGTCGGTTACGATATTCAACGAAAGCGTTGGAGTTTTGGCGGTGACTTGAATCACGCCAACGATGCCGGACGGATTCGGATTTTTGTTTGAATCGTCGGCGTTTTCAACTTCGACAACGACAACGTTCTTGCCTTTCTTAATGTGTTTAGTAATGTTGACTGGCTCGGCAACACGGAAGTTCGTACCGCCTTTGACCGACACGCCGTTGACGTATGTTTTGTGAAAATTATCGGCGGCGATTGCGAGTTCGGCTTTCGCGAGGTCGTCGGTAAAATCAAACGTTTTACGGAACACGGATTTACCAACAACGATGTCGAAGTCACCTCTGACTGGCTTCGACGCGGCTATCCATTTCGCGCCGTCGAGTTTGATGTCGGTTTTGTTTGGTTTGGAATCAACGCCTATCCATTTACCTTTCCAAGGTTGCTCGTCACCAGTTGAGAACAAACCAGTTGAGAAGTATGTGTGAGTTTGAGCGGACTGCTTGCTGACGGTACCGTCTTTCGATTTGCCCCAAACAGTAAGTTCGGCGAAATACTGGGTACCGGGTTCGAGAGGTTTGTCGCCGTTGTAGGTAATAGATTGTTCGGTAAAGTTGTCTTCGTTACCGGCTTGCCAAAAGAGCGGATATTTGAGAGCGGGGACAACTTTGTACAACTTTAGAACGGCGGCTTTTTGAAGTTGACCGTTCTCGGCTGATTGCAGTTTCCATGTGAAACGCGGGTTTGGCGAGTCGATACCTTGCGGTTCGGTAAGATACTCGACTTGTAAATCATACGGCGTAATAGCACCGGATTTCGCGGGTACGGCAGCGTTGACGCGACCGCGTAACTGACGCGCTGCCCGCTGCGAAAACGCCGTATCGGCGGTAACGCAAGCGAAGACAAACAACATCGCAAGTGAAGTGATAAGAGTAGAAAAATTTTTGAATCGTGACATAGTACAATCCTTGGGGGTAGGTGAAAATGAAGGTAAATTTAACCATAGCCATCCGACATCGGTTACATATATTAGTTCAATAGTATAACGATAACAAATTGAAATGCAACAGAGACAATGTAATTTTATAGAGAATTTTGAGAAACAAAAAACAGCAAAAAATTATCGCGCCCCCTATTGCGTCTTTTCAAAAAGGTGGTAGAATACTTGCGTCTTTCTGATGTTTTGCGTAAAGGCGGCACCAGAATACTAAAATCATATAATGTCCGGATCGTTGTGATTCGGAAAAATTTTAGAGTTCGTCAGCAATTCAAAAGCCGTCGTTAGACGGATTGGTTGACTTCACGTTCCAAACGGTTAACGCCGAGTGAAGATTGCCAAGTGCAATGAAATTCTGTACGTTCCCGATGAGGGAGCGTCTGCGCATTGCCGTGGGAATCTTCAGCGTTATGCTTTCGGTGTACTGAAAACGCACCTCATTGGAACGGGGGAAGAAACCTATCTTTTGAACGCACCGCTCCTGTTCTGAAGCGGTTCTTGCTGGATACTCGCCTTTGTTTTTCGTCAGTTTTACTCCTTCACATTCCTGCAATGACAAACTGGTATTACTACAACACAAACGACGAAAAAGTCGGTCCCATTACACAACGTGAACTCAGGGACTTGTCTGCGAAAGGAGTTGTCACCCGGCAAACTCTTCTCGAAACCGAAGACGGTCGAAAGTCACCAGCGGAACAGGTTAGAGGATTGATTTTTCTCGACTATGTATCGCTTGTCTGGTACTACTACGATGCCAAAGCACGGAAAATTGGACCGATGTCTTTTCCGTCCCTGCAATCGCTTGCAGAACAGGGCGTTATCATAGCGGAAACAGTTGTCGAAAAAGATGATGTCCGCACTACAGCCGCAAAGGTCTTGAATGATATTAAGTTTGCCGAACCAGTACCGCCGCCGGAATCGCTGAACTGGTTTTATTATGATACAACAGGTCAAAAGACAGGTCCAATGTCTTTTACCGTTCTGAAATCGCTCGCGGCACAGGGTGTTATTACACGGAAGACCGCTTGCGAACCGAAAGACGGAGAAGCCGTTTTCGCAGGAGATATTGGCGGATTGAAGTTTGCTAAACCGCTGCCGTCCAATAAAACAGATGTTGTTTCTCTCGTCTTTATTGTTGTGTTTTTTATCGCACTTATTGGAGTGATTATCTATATCAATCAAAATCCTGTCATTCCTCCTTTACTGCCGGAACCAGTCGGCAACAATACAGAACCATTGGATACTCCTTCTGTTTTAACACCAAGTACAAGTCCCGCGGTTACGTCTGCTGAACCTGCGGCTCATACTCTCGAATTATACGAAAAGATTGATGCGGGAATGAACTATGACGATGTTGTTGTCCTTGTCGGCGAACCAAGCCGAAAAATGAAGGATTCTCACAACATCGAAGTTGCATCTGTTCCCGGAAGTCGGACAGAAATATACCGCTGGGAAGTCAAAGATTCCGCAGGAGCATATTTTGAAGTATTGTTTCACGACAACGAGGTTCTCGCCAAGAATCAAACAGGATTGAAATAAGTATTGAAACAAGATGCAGCGAAAACCGGCGGATTAACACACGCCGCACGTAATTATTTACTATTCACTTTTAACTATTTTTTACCCTTACTTTTGGAGAAAGAAAATGAAAGTCAGAACGAAATTCGGTTTTACTCTGGTTGAGTTGCTTGTTGTCATCGCTATTATTGGCGTTTTGATTGCTCTTCTTTTACCCGCAATTCAGGCAGCCCGCGAGGCGGCGCGTAGGATGCAATGTCTCAATAAAGTCAAACAAGTCGGATTGGGGCTTCACAACTATCACAGTGTACACGACTCTCTGCCCGCAGGCGGCTGGCAATTTATGACGAAAAATAGTAGTAGTGGTACTTCAGATGTCTTTCGCCGCGTATCCGGTTTCTACGCATTGCTTCCGTTTATGGAACAAAATGCACTTTACGAAAACTTGACATCTGATAAGTTTGTGACAATAGATCCTAATAAGGATGTTCCGACTATCGCGCCCGGCACGGACATTTTCAGTAAAATTATTGATACTTTCCTTTGTGCATCCGACAGCGGCGGACGCGCCAAGGCGGAAGGGTCACAATCAACGCTTAATTACCGGCTCAACTTCGGCGATTATCCGGTACACAGCAACGGAATGAGAAAAAATATAACAACTTCACACTTTCCTTGTACTGTGAACCGCGGACCGTTTGCGATGCACCGCTGGAATAATTTTAGCAGTATAACTGACGGACTATCCAATACATTGTTTATTAGCGAACGCGGTGTTGCAACAGAAAACCAGAAAGATGTCCGGCGAGGAACGGTAATAAACGGCAGCGCTAACACTGCTTCCGGGACTACTACTAGTGGTGCAATTACTGGTACTGGCGGTGGTTTTGCCAATTGTCTTGCTCTGAAAGAGGGCGGCAGTATGCAACTGAACATCGCTACGACACTACCTATTGAACAATATGATAATGCTGTAACAGTAACCGAAGACACAGAAGGTAACAACAGTGGGGCATTTGTTTTAGTAATGTCCGGTAAGCGTTGGATGGACGGAGCGTTACCTTATTGCGGTTTTACTGCGATACTTCCGCCTAATGCTCCTTCTTGCGGCAGCAAAATACATAACGCAACGATTACACCATCCGCGTTTCATTCCGGCGGTGTGAATGTCGGTATGGCAGACGGCGGCGGCAGGTTTTTCTCGGAAACGGTTAATTATACGACGAACTATGCAGGCGGCGGGGAAGTATGGCAAAATGCTGCCCCGATTAGCGGTATGTCGGTTCACGGCGTTTGGGGCGCATTAGGCAACCGCGATGGCGGCGAAAGCGTTGCGTTTTAACTCGACAAAGAGGCGGGGGCTTTCGCCCCGTCCCTTTGGCAATCCCGAAATTATGCTCAATGTTTTTGTCCACGACATCGAACTTGCTGTTACACAATTTCAAGCCGGCAAGGACAAAACACACGAACCTAAATGTGTGAAAAAATTCCCCCCACTATTGCTTTTTTTTTTTGATAAAATTTAGTGTTACTAGAGGTGCCCTTTTGATATTCGTCTTGCAGAATCGGCAGACGAAGGGTACAATGGTTGCGTGAAATTGGTTTCTGCATCGGCTTCTTTGCCATAGTGTTCCTCCTTGTAAGACGATACATTATGGCTTTTTTCCCGTTTGAGACAACCCTCACAAAAAACGGGATAATCAGAAATTTTCTTTACAAAACAATTGATTGTCGCCGCATACAGCAATTCAGGAAATCGCAACTTTTCTCAAAGGTACAGCACAAGCAGCACTTTCCAAATTTTGCTATTGTAAAAGAGTTGGTGTACGATGTTGAATGATCCACAACCAACATTTTGTGTTACGATTAAGTCACCGTAAAACAATAAAACGCTCTTGACAGAGCAATAGGCGACGGATGCGCTACTTACATTACCACTTAATAGATGTTGACAAAGAGTCCTTACCTCGTAGGAGTTAAACATGGATAACCCCTACGGGGCATCCCTTTGAAGGTGTCTTACAATTTGTCCATATTTTTTATTCTTCTCAAACTGCCATAAAATGGCTATAATTTGTGTTAATTTTTATTTTTCAC
>JAITST010000516.1 GCA_031287585.1 Planctomycetaceae bacterium
GTGCTGGTGATATGTTGATTTTTGAACTTAAAGGTGAACGTTTTTTCGGGGCATATATTCACAAAGTTGTCCCGCCTGATGAAAAACCGTCACACAAAATTCGCGGTATTGATTGCCGTCTAATTGGTTGGATTGAACTTGACCCTGCTATTGTCAAACTTGACAAAGATATGAAACCAATAAAAGACGAAACTAACAAGGAACGAAGGTGAAATTTGTTTTTTTGATAAATATGGGAACGTTTTATGGTCAACCAGACACAATGAATGTATTAGAAAAATGATTCAATTTTACTTTACGTACTATGTTCCTTTTTAAGGTTTTACGTCAAAATTAGCGAGTAAAAAAACTACACTTCCTTTTAGCAATCTCCTAATTTTACAGGGTTTGCTGTTTTGTGCTGATGGTTTTTAGAAGATACCTGCGTGATGGAATCGTAGGCGATACCAAATTCAAAAATTTTTGTCCTTGTGTGTTGCATATAATCCGCACACACTCTACAATACTATCCACCACGCGCACTATGCCGCGTAGTTTATTCATCCACATCACGCATTCCAAACACAGGAAAAACTAAATATGAGCGAAGAATCTCGGTCGTTGAATTTTATTGAACAGATTATTGAGGACGGTATCAAGAGCGGTAAAAACGCGGGACGCGTTGGGACACGTTTTCCGCCGGAGCCGAACGGTTATCTGCATATCGGTCACGCAAAAAGTATATGTCTGAATTTCGGTCTCGCACAGAAATACGGCGGTACGTTCAATCTGCGTTTCGACGATACCAACCCGTCGAAAGAGGAAACCGAGTACGTCGATTCGATAATCGAAGACGTGCGTTGGCTTGGCGGCGATTTCGGCGACCGGTTGTTTTTCGCGTCCGGTTACTTCCAACAAATGTACGATTGGGCGGAGGAAATGATTCGCAAAGGTAAAGCGTATGTCTGCGAACTGTCGCCCGACGAAATCCGTGAAACACGCGGTACGCCGACTGTCGCCGGTAAAGATTCGCCGTACCGAAACCGTTCGCCCGAAGAAAACCTCGCTCTGTTCCGCCGAATGAAAGCGGGCGAGTTTCCCGAAGGGACGAAAACCTTACGCGCGAAAATTGATATGGCATCGCCGAACTTCAATCTTCGCGACCCGATTATGTACCGCATCATCAAAGCACCGCATCATCGAACGGGCGATAAGTGGTGCATTTATCCGATGTACGACTGGGCGCACGGTCTCGAAGATTCAATCGAACAAATCACGCACAGCATTTGCACGCTCGAATTTGAAGACCACCGCCCGCTTTACGATTGGTATTTGCAACAACTCGACGGTATTTTCATACCTCATCAATACGAGTTCGCGCGTTTGAATCTGACATATACAGTTATGAGTAAACGTAAGTTGCTCGAATTGGTCAAAGGCGGTTACGTCAACGGCTGGAGTGACCCGCGTATGCCGACGATATGCGGACTGCGGCGGCGCGGTTACACGGCGGAGTCGATTCGGTTGTTCTGCAAAAGGATTGGTGTCGCGAAATTTTACAGCACGATTGACGTTGTTCAACTGGAAAACGCCGCGCGTGACGACTTGAACAAGACCGCGCAACGGCGGATGGCGGTTTTGCGTCCGTTGAAGGTGACGATTGAAAACTATCCCGACGGGAAGACGGAAGAATTTGAAGCGGTGAACAATCCGGAAAACGTGGCGGACGGAACGAGAATGGTGACGTTCTCGAAAACGGTGTACATCGAGCAAACGGACTTTATGCTAGATCCGCCGAAGAAGTATTATCGTCTGTCACCGGGGCGCGAAGTGCGGTTACGTTACGCATACTACATAACGTGTAAAGAAGTAATCACGGACGCGAGCGGAAACGTGACCGGGTTAATTTGTACCTACGACCCTGAATCACGCGGCGGTACGTCGCCCGACGGACGGAAGGTACAGGGAACAATTCACTGGGTATCGGCGGATAAGGCGATAGAGGCGGAAGTGCGGCTCTATGACCGGCTATTCAACAAAGAAAACCCGGACGACCCGCAGGACACCAAAGATTACAAAGAGTATCTAAACCCTGAATCATTGGAGGTGTTAAAAGGTTGCAAACTAGAACAGTCGCTAAAAGAAGCGACACCAGCAACACCAATCCAGTTTGAAAGAATCGGATATTTCCGAATAGATTCAGTTGACTCGAAACCGGAAAACATAGTGTTCAATCGAACAGTAAGTTTGAAAGATTCGTGGGCGAAGTAAACGCGGTGAGTGGTTAGAACAACAGTACGAATCGTAAACGGGGAAGAGAAACCGTATGCCCTTGATTGCGTTTTGGGTTGTTGTTTGTGTCCTCGCGAACGGGGGGGTCGCCGCCCCTGATTGCGATTTTCTAAAAATACCGTTATAATTTTACCCGTCTGCTCAAACTTATTTTTCCAGCCGTAACCTTTCACGTTACCGGCGCATTATGAAAGGAACTTTATTTATGAAACGTTTTAATCGTCGTGAGATGTTGAGGGCTTCGGGTGTTGCCGGGGCTGGTATTTTGGTTTTGACTAACGGAATACTTGCCAAAGGACAGTCGCCTAATGGGAAGTTGGCGGTTGCTTGTATCGGGCTTGGCGGTCAGGGGAATTATCAGGTTAGCAATCTTGGGAAGATGACCGGCGCGGTTGAGTTAGTTGCTCTGTGCGACGTGGATGACGCGCGTGCTGGTAATGCTTACGAAAGATTTCCGAAAGCGAAAAAGTTTTACGACTTTCGTGTGATGTTCGACGAGTTGGAAAAATCTATCGACGCGGTTGCTGTCAGCACGCCTGACCATTCGCATTATCAGCCCGTTATGCGCGCGATACGCGCGGGGAAGCACGTTTACTGTGAGAAGCCGCTCGCCCATTCAGTTGCCGAATGCCGCATTATTACCGATACCGCCGCGAAGATGAAAGTCGCGACACAACTCGGTTGTCAACGTCACGCGATCAAAAATATGCACCGTGTTGTCGAACTGATTAAGAGCGGCGCGATTGGTGATGTGACCGAAGTTCACTCGTGGATTGGCGGCGACAGAGGTATGCCGGAGAAACCGACAAACTTTATCGCCCCTCCAGCGACGCTGCATTGGCAAGAGTGGATCGGGACGTGTCCGAACGATTGGAAGTATTCGGTTTCAAAGGCGTTGAACGGCAAAGAAGAAGGAACTCTCGCTCCGTACAACTGGCGTTTTTGGTGGGACTTTGGAACGGGCGAGACAGGCAACTGGGCGTGCCATATTCTGGACATTCCGTATTGGGCGTTGGATTTGAAGTATCCGGTAAAAGTGTCGGCAACGGGCAACGATGTTGACGCGGAACGAACACCGAAGGAGATGCACGTTGTCTATGATTATCCGCCGCGAGGCTCGTTGCCAGCGGTGAAGTTGTACTGGTCGCTGACAAAGAAGCCGCCGTGTTACGAGAAGTACGGTTTGAGCGGCGTGATAAAAAATAAGGGGGGGCAAAATGTCAACGCGAACAACTTATTCGTTGGTACGAAAGGGATGTTGTTGACAGGTTTTGACCGTCACGTTTTGCTGCCGGAAGAAAAGTTTGCGGACTTTGAATACCCGAAACAAACGATTCCCGACTCACCAGGATTCCACAAGGAATGGGTGAACGCGTGCAAAGGCGGCGAACCGTCAACGTGTAATTTTGCGTACTCAGGACCGATGGCTGAAACGGCGATACTGGGCAACACCGCGTTCAAAGCCGGACATAAGTCGTTCGACTGGGATGCGGAGAAACTGGTAGCGGTGAATTGCCCCGAAGTTCAAGCAGCGTTGAAGCCGGAGTTGCGGAAGGGGTGGGAGTATTGAGCGAAATTTGATTTTTCATTATTCAAAACCAACAGTCCCTGAACGGTGTCCTTGTCCAATATCTTTGAAAGGCACTGAAACCATCAGATTTTGGTGCCAACCCGGGAGCGATTTTCGATAAAACAATACGAAAAATGTTGCAACATTTTTCAAAAATAGTATCAAGGGCGATAAATCGTTCAAATAATGAAATCGGCGTAGATTTGAATTTTGGTAGGGGGTTGTAGATTTTATTTGATGTGTTATAATTTTTGTTTCATGGGGATGGTTTTGTTTTTGTGGTTCCCTATTTGTTCACTTGATTATATGGAGTTCTAACTATGACTAATAGATTTATTTTTTACGTGTTGTTTGTTTTTGTTTTGACTACTACTTGCTATCTTGCCGCCCAGGATAACGCGGAACCGGCGGATGCGTCTGCGGCTAAAACCGCTGCTGCTGTTAACGAGACGAAAATTATTCCGATTAAGGGCGGTTACCAGATTCAGTTTCCTACCCTGACAAACGTGAATGGGTTTGCGTTGCAGCCGGGTTTGTCCGGTGAATACGAGATGTTTTTCGACGCGTCGCTGCAAAGTATTGACGAGCCGCCAACGCCAGTTAAGGATTTGCCGTCAATGCTCGCGATTGCGGATTACTGGATTGTTCGTAACAAACCGGAACGCGCGGTTGCGTTGTACAGACGCGGTTTGGAGATTGAGCCGAAGAATCTGTTGCTCAAAAACAATCTGGCTTTGTTGACTTCGGTGACACTCCACGATCATCAGGAGGCGTTGCGGATTATTGACGATGCGTTATCGACGGATGGACGGAATGAACACGTTGTATTGCTCGACTCGAAGGGGTTGATTTTGATGCAGGCGGGGAATGTCGCGCAGGCAATTCCGTTGTTTGAACGTTGTGTCGAGTTATCTTGTCAGGGACCGCTTTACGTTTTGCACCTCGCGGACGCGCTGGCGAAGACTGGTAATCAGGACGCGCGGGCGGCGAGTTGGTTTCATAAAGTTCGTAATGATCTGAGTGCAAACTCCAGTTTTCTGATGAAGGATAACAAAGAGATGTTTGACAACCTCGATAAAAAGTTTCCGGTAGGTTCTAGCGGAGCAGGTTTGGAGTAATTTAGTTGTCCCGTTTGAACGGAGACGTTGCGTGTAACGTCTCCACGCAGTTACAAATTTTTTTACAATAAACTATTGAATTATGTCACAAAAAAAATCATCGAAAGCAACCACGTTTCAGATTTGGCTTGGGTTTGGAATTATCACGTTTTTGACCCTCGCGATTACTGTTGTCGCCGGAAACTATCAAGACCGTTGGTCGCAAAACAAAGACCGTGCGGAAGCGGGGAAACGTATCAAGGAATTGCCGGGGCGTATTGGCGATTGGGTTTTGGGCGAAGATAAAGATATGTCCCAAAACGATGAGGAAGCGTTGCAGGTCGCGGGCAATTATATCGTTCGCCGTTACAGAAACGTTAGCACTAACGACGAAGTTTTGTTAATGTTGATGGTTGGTCCACCAGGACGGTTGACGGTTCATACACCGGAGGTTTGTTTTGGTGGTCGTGATTACGTCGCGCAAGAGAAACATGAAATGGTGACGTTCAACACATCCGGTACGGAAACGTCCGATGCGTTGTGGCGGATAAAGTTTGTAAATCAATCAACTCGTGGCGGCGCACCAATTGTGTTTTATTACGGACTAAACATAGGCACGGGCTGGCAAGCGGTGGATAATCCGCGAACTGCGTTCCAGTGGTACCGCAATATCTACAAAATTCAGTTGCAGTCATACTATCGTGAATCTGCACGTTCAACAGCATCGGCAGCCGGAGGTGGTGAAGAAGCAAGTGACCCGTGCAAAGCGTTTCTAGAAGACGCATTTCCCGAAATCGAAAAGTATCTGACGTTGAAAGCGAAGTGATAATTAGCGGCAGTATCCTTCATTGTATGCCGAAAAACAGAAGCCCGGAGCGTTAAGTGGGTAGAATGCCGTTCACTCCATTAACGCTTCGGGCTTCTTTCATCTACCTTCATTTTCATTAGCGAGTTGTACTGATAGTGGTGTAAACACAAACACTGACAGAAAAATTGCGTAAGTTTGTGACAAAAGAATCATAGCGATTCCGCGACCAATATCTTCTGGATTCAACCGTATATACAACATATACGCGAAGCCAATCGCCGTTCCAATCAGACCTCCGTACAAAACAACGTGCGCAAGTTTCTCAAACAATCGGCTGGTTGTCTCCGTCGGCTCCGTGTTGAGCGGTCGTTTTCCGAACAACTTCCGCGCCGCCAGATAGATAATGAGCGAACCGCCGACAGCACAGATACTTGGCAAGTCGAAGAGTATCTGAACTTCGCCAAAACATATTCCCCAAACGGCAAGCAACGCGATTAACCAACCGCCTACAAACTGTAATGCTTTTGTTTTTCGCAACGGTTGTGGCGGCAATGTCTCGTTAGCGGTTTGTAGTTTCTGTAATTGTTTCATCGCGAGTACTGTTACCGGCATAAAAAACAACAAGTCAACGAACACGGCATAGAGTATCGAACGCAGCGCAATATAGATAATTTGTATGATTTTTGACGGATCAAAATCACTGAGTGCCGTTATGATTATCAGCAATACCGAAACGACACCGAGCATACCTGTTACTCTGCTGAGTGTCCAGAAATAGTCGGCGATATTTTTCGCTTCTGTGCCGTTCCACGCCTTCCCGCGTGGGAAAAGACCTCGCCCAACTAATCGCCAACGTCCGCACGTTGTGATGAACGCCGCAATCAAAACGAGAACCCCAAAAAGGCAATTCGGGTCATTCAAGTCGTCGAGAAGATTATACCCGTATGCTACCGATTCAAGAAGACACTGTATTCCGCAAAGAATACCAATAACGTACGCAAAAATTAACCATTTTGAACCGTGCCAGATACTTGTAACGGCTGTTTCGTTTTTTTCTGTGGATTCTTGATTTGTCATAATTGCTGTCTTTCTGATGAGAGTTAGAATTACTGTTTCCGTTTTTTGACGCAGCGTTCAGCAAGAAAGGGTATTATAGACTTCGCTTACAAGGTATGCAAGACGGATACCCACAAAAACAAAAGAGCCGTCTCCGGTTTGGAGACGGCTCTTCTTTTGCCTTATGAATAAGTTTCATTTACCTATTATGTTTCTGCTGGCAGGCAGACGGCGGGTTTACAGGTTGCTGGCTTGCACGGTTCAGGTTTATAGACTTGTACCGGCACCTGATATGTTACAACCTTCGGAACGTTGCGTGTCACCGTGTATGGAACTTGTTTCCGTTCGATACGGCATCCCATAACTGTCTTCTCGTACTGTACCGGTGTTAGAACGCGGTAGTTAATGTCCTTGACGTGTTGCTCACAGACAACTCGGCAAACTTTGTACGGTATGACCTTCTGGCACTGCTCTTGAACGGTGCGGCAAACGCGGTAATTCACAGTCTTAACCCGTTGTTCTGGAACCATCCGGCAAACGGTGTAATTCTGTTGACGTTGTTCCGGCACCATTTTGCAAACACGGTACGCGCAAACTTTTTGACGTTGTTCCGGTACCATTTTGCAAACGCGATACGTGCAAACTCGTTGTTCCGGCACCGTCTTGCAAACGGTGTAATTTACAACTTTCTGACGCTGTTCCGGCACCATCTTGCAAACGGTATAGTTGCAAGTACGTGTTTCGGGAACCTGACGGCAAACTGTGTAGTTGACAACTTTCTGTCGCTGTTCCGGTACCATCTTGCAAACTTTGTAAGTGCAAACACGTTCTTCGGGAACTAACTTGCAAACTGTATAGTTCACAACTTTCTGACGCTGTTCCGGCACCATCTTGCAAACGGTGTAGTTACAAGTACGTGTTTCGGGAACCTGACGGCAAACGGTGTAATTAACAACTTTCTGACGCTGTTCCGGCACCATCTTGCAAACTTTGTAAGTGCAAACACGTTCTTCGGGAACCAATTTGCAAACTGTATAGTTCACAACTTTCTGACGCTGTTCCGGTACCATCTTGCAAACGGTGTAGTTCTGCTGTCGTTCTTCGGCAACCGTTCTGCAAACAGTGTAGTTTACAACTTTCTGACGTTGCTCCGGTACCATCTTGCAGACATTGTAATTGCAAACACGCTGTTCAGGAACCATCCGGCAAGTCGTGTAGTTTACAACTTTCTGACGCTGTTCCGGTACATACTTGACACAATCAACTTCTTTCGTGCAAGTAATCGGCACCCAAACTTTTTTGCAGCGTTTCACTGGCGGGCATTGAACCAAAACGTTTTTGTAATGGACTCGTTTAGCGGGGTCACAGGCATTATCGCACGCATTCGGTGCACACGGGTCACAAACCGCAACTCGCTTGCAAACCACCGGACCGGGAACCGTATATTCACGTGTTTCCCATTCTCCGCTCTGATAAGATACAGTTTTCGTGTAGTGAACCGGTTTGCAAACGGTGTAATTGACAATTTTTTGCTGTTGCTCGTAAACCGGTTTGTTTACTGTGTAATTACGTTGACGTGTTTCCCAGACCGGAACACAAACGGTGTAATTGACAACTTTCTGGCACTGCTCATGAACCGGCTTGTTCACCGTATAAGTGCGAACACGTTGTTCGTACTGCGGAACACAAACGGTGTAGTTTACAACTTTCTGACGCTGTTCCTGAACTGGTCTGTTCACCATATAATTACGCTGACGTGTTTCCCAAACCGGAACACAAACGGTGTAATTAACAACTTTCTGACGCTGTTCGGCAACATTTCGCATTACCGTATATTCACGTGTACGCTGTTCGTACTGCGGAACACAAACGGTGTAGTTTACAACTTTTTGACGCTGCTCCTGAACAGGTCTGTTTACCGTGTAATTACGCTGGCGTGTTTCCCAAACCGGAACGCAAACAGTGTAGTTGACAACTTTCTGTTGCTGTTCGGCAACATTTCGCATCACCGTATATTCACGTGTACGTTGTTCGTACTGCGGAACACAAACGGTGTAGTTTACAACTTTCTGACGCTGCTCGCGAACTGGCACGTTGACCGTATAATTACGTTGGCGTGTTTCCCAGACCGGAACGCAAACGGTGTAGTTGACAACTTTCTGACGTTGTTCCCAAACCGGTTTGCAAACCGTGTAGTTACGAACTCGTTGCTCATAAACCGGTTTGCAAACCGTGTAAGCAACTTCCTTAGAACGGGTTTCCCAGACTGGTTTACTAACCGTGTAGTTGACAACCTTTTGACGTGTTTCCCATACAGGACGTTTTACAACGTAAGTTACCTGTTTGGTACGTTCTTCCGGGACATACTTCGTGCAAAGAACCGTGCGGGCAACCGGTATCCGTTCATACTCGGTTTTGTAGCATGTCAATTCCTGTTTTTCGTAAACTACCTTGCGGCAAGTTTTCATTACGGTACAGTATTGACCAGCAAAATCGCAGGCGGCTGGGCGACACGCCCGATCCGCTCCGCAATAGCCCGCTGAGGCTGTTTGTGCTAACGCGGATAGCAACGATACCGCAATTAGCAGTGACCCCAATACTCGTTTCATACTTGTTCTCCTGTGACTGAACAAAGTGAAAAAGGACACTGTGAAAATTCACAGCGTATAGTTAAAATAGACAAACTGCATAAATTGTATAGATTGTTTTCAATTTTGTCTATACCCTGACGCAAAATTTTGTCAAACTTTTCCTGACCAACATTTTTGACGCAACCGTCAACGCACATAATTGTTCCCCCACTTATCGACTTACAACCAACCGCGATTGACTTAAACAGTTAGTCAAATAGGAAAAGACAAAAAGAGTACGTCATCTGTGAGATTTGTAATGGAAAGTTAATCTTGGTAAACTATTCCGTCACAAGAAAACACAAATGTTTCAATTTTATCGGTTATACCGCTTTTAGAAAATCAGGGATATTTGCCGCTCGGAATGGAAATACTTATTCCACCGGTTCTATGAATTATCGTTTCGTGAGCAAATCACCATCTCCGCAAAACGCAGGTCAGAAGGAGTGGTGATTTTTATGTTTGTACGGTCAGACAGAACGAGGACGACATTGTGTCCGAGATGTTCGACGATTTGGGCATCGTCTGTTGGCAACGTTTTCCCGAACAACTCCGAACGTTTAGAATACGCCTCTACTATCAATTCACGTCTGAAAACCTGCGGCGTTTGGGCTTCCCAGAGATTATCGCGGGGAACAGTTGTCTCCACTATACTACCATTACTATTATTACCGCCACCCGAATTGACCGCGCGTTTTACCGTTCCGACAATCGGCGATGCTAACAACGCCGCCCCGTGTTCCGCTGCCGCCGCGAAAACGGTCGAGACCGCGTCGGCGGTGACGCACGGGCGGGCGGTATCGTGAATCGCTACCATATTAACGCCGTCACCAATTGTGTCAATCGCGTTTTGAACCGAATCCGCCCGTTCGTTGCCGCCGTCAACCAAAACCACCCGTAATCGTTCCCGCAACCGTTCCAATTCCGCCGCGAAACGTGACTCGAAAAACGACCGGTCGTCGGTAGCGAGAACAATCAACAACTCCAAAACGTCCGAACGTTCTGCAAACAAAAAAGCGGAATAAGTCCAAACCGGCAAGCCCGCAAGCGAAAGAAACGGCTTTTTCCGCGAACTATCAACATCGCCGCCAAAACGCCGACTCTGTCCGGCAGTTGGGAGAATAACAGCAAAACGATTATTAGTCATAGTATTTATAGCAAGATTATCAGCGTAACGTCACGCCGCAGTAAACATAACCGTTGTTATCGTACCACCAATATTTGAAAATGTAAACACTGATAACCAACAACAAAATTATTTTTTTTGTCAAGTTCTCGACGTAATTCGCTTTTCGCATTTGCCGTATTTTATCCAAAGTGAAACGTAAATCAAAGCCGATATTTTTCACTGTTGCAAGGTGAAAAACCTTGTTTTACTCTTGTTTTTGCGGGGGACAAACACATGTCGCCATCGTTTTCTTCAACTCCTTATAACGGATTATACGACTATGCGTCAAGCAAATATGCAGCGAATTTCTTCTCTTAACGAACTCAAAAATTTCATATACCAAACACTATGCCGCGACCACGATTTACTCATAAATTCATTCCCGACCAGCGAATCGGTACTCCGACGCGGTCAGGGAGCGGTCTGCGGAATAATGTTCTGCCTTCACGGACCGCGTGCGGCGAAGTTTACAGCAATTTGGGAACGCGATAACAATCGTATTCTTTTCTACGGACCGAACGGGAAACGTTACGGCGAAACCAGCATACCCGAAACAGAACGTTTCGAGATGCCTGAGTTATCAAGTGTATGACCCGTGTTAGTTCACAAAACAAACTCTGCAATCAAGTCTGTGACTTAACAGATACGCCAAATTCACTGTTTTTCGTTCAAATAATACATGTATGAAACATATAGAGCGAAAATTTGTGTGCGAATTGTATATTTGACGTATCTAACGATTGTAACGGTTAGCGTTGCAAATTTAGGTAAATGAGTGAAAATTCATAAAATTTTGTTTTTTTTGTGAACATCTCACAAATTTTTGCGTAAAATGTGTGCGTAAAGTTTTAATGTCAATAAGTTTTGCAAACGGATGGCGTTGGCATTGAATTATGTGAACGATATAGGAACAGAATAGTTGAATCGAGGAAATCATGTTGGTATTATCACGGCGCGAAGGCGAAAAAATCAGAATTGGCGAAGACATAGTAATTACGGTAGTCCGCGTTTCCGGCGACAAGGTCAGAATCGGAGTAGAGGCACCGCGTAACACACTGATACTGCGTAACGAACTCCGTACACGTCAGGAAAACGGGTGGGTTGACGAGAGAGCGTGTACGGAATGTCCACCTGTAAATCTCACCCCGCAATTCGCTGCTTGTTCGCTGGAAGCAGGTACTGTCCCGATGATTTTAAGTAACAGATAACGGAACAACCACCTAACCGGTTACACGTAGTCGCACCGGACAACGAAAGACGACGATTCCGATACAACTACGTGACGGTGTAACGAAGGTGTTGATTTTAAGCCGCAACTAATTATGAATAATCCCAGTCCTACTGATGATGAACTGCGAGCGTTACACTATTACAGTTGGATGCTGATAGACGAAAAACTCGTTAGCGCGTTTTTGATAACGGTAATAATCTCGCTATGTATTATTGTCTGGTACGTAACGGCGAGTGCGGCGGCATCGGCAACAGTATTCGCAATTCTCCTGCTAACGGTTTGGCGAATGCTAGTCCCGACACACTTTGAAATCAACGCCGACGGCATTGCCCGTTGGAATTTCGGTCGTCGCCGACTGATTCACTGGCAGGAAATCAAATCGTATGAAATTCAACGCAAAGGTATCATGCTAATGCCGGGCAACGAACACTATCCATTAGAGCCGTTCCATTCCATATTCATACCGATTCCCGAAGAACTGGAAGCAGAATTTCGCAGCCGTTTAAGATTCTTCGTTGATAAAATTACGACGTGAACACGAAAATCTACGCACTCTGTACCCTGTTTTCGATAGTTTAGAAAACCATCAACCCCAAATTAAAACAATGACTGACCGCACACCCTATCAGGACGCAATAATCAGGCGTTACTACGAAAATCTAGACCAAACCGCGGCGCAAAGAGGGTTAGACTTGGTTTCTGACCTGTATCTGGCAACTGGTAAAAAACGCAATTCGCTCTGGAAGCGGGCGGCGGCAGTGTTGACTAATCTCGGAATAAAACAAGAGGTTATCGACTCAGTGATTGAGTCCGACTCGCCGGAGCGGTTGTTAAAAGTCCTGCAACAAAACGAGGAAAAACCGCAGGTGAAAAAATGAGTGACTTCAAAACCTACGACCACTATGGGCTCCACTTCCACTACCCGACCGGTTGGGAACTGGAAGAAACTCCGTTCGACAGCCAAACTGGTTCGGTACAACTAACCTCACCAACCAACGCCTTCTGGATTGTAACCCGTCACCCTTTCGGAACGTCTCCCGACACCGTAGCCGCCGACGTGTTAAAATCTATAAAAAAAGACTACCGCGATTTAGAATACGAACCGGTAATAAAAACGTTATTCGGTCATCAACTAACCGGCTACGAAATTCACTTCTTCTACCTAGACCTAACAAACACAGCGTCAATACTCTGCTTTGCCGACGAAACGACGACGCACGGAATTTTCTGGCAATGCGGTGACCAAATGGTGGTAAATTCAGGCGGCGAAAGTCCGGTAGAAATCGAAAAAGTGTTTGAGGCAATCACGTACTCTCTATTGAAAAACTGGAAAAACGTGTAGAATAGAAAAGAATTTTAGATTTATGATTTTAGATTTTTTGCTGTACAATCGTTCTGTCTGTAACAACGTACATACATTACAATCCAAAATCTAAAATTATAAATCTAAAATCTAAAATCATAAATCTAAAATAAAAAAAATGTCCGCCGCAGACCTGTCTCTCCCAATCCTCCAACACCGCGAACAAATCGCGAATCTAATCAACCAAAACCAAACGGTAGTAATTTGCGGTGAAACCGGCAGCGGCAAATCAACCCAACTCCCAAAACTCTGTCTCGAAATGGGACGCGGCAAAAAATTAGTAATCGGACACACTCAACCCCGCCGTATCGCCGCCCGCAGCGTCGCCGCGAGAATTGCAGACGAACTCCAAATACCGCTCGGAACTACCGTCGGTTACAAAATCCGTTTCCAAGACCAAACCGCCCCGGAAACTCGAATCAAACTAATGACCGACGGAATCCTGCTCGCCGAGTCGCAAAACGACCGCCTGTTCCGCCGCTACGACACAATCATAATCGACGAAGCCCACGAACGTTCGCTCAACATCGACTTCCTTCTCGGAATGATGAAACGTGTACTGCCCAAACGCCCCGACCTGAAACTTATCATCACGTCCGCAACCATCGACGCAACCCGTTTCGCCCAACACTTCGCCGACCAAAACGGCAAACCCGCTCCGGTAATCGAAGTTGCCGGCAGAACGTATCCAATCGAAACGTTTTACCGTCCTCTAAACGAAACGTACCAAGAGGACGAAACCGAAAACGACACGTTACCCGACATTTACGACGCGGTGACAAGAACCGTCGGCGAGTGTATCGAAATCGGTCACGGCGACATCCTAATCTTTATGCCAACCGAACGCGATATCCTCGAAACCGCAAAACATCTCCGCGCCGCCAGTTTCCCAGCCCGCGAACGGAAACTCGAAATCCTACCTCTCTACGCCCGTCTCTCGACAAAAGAGCAACAACGAATCTTCCAAAATTCACCGCACCGAAAAATCGTCATCGCGACAAACGTAGCCGAGTCGTCGTTGACAGTACCCGGAATCCGTTTCGTAATCGACACCGGAACCGCGCGTATCAGCCGTTACTCCGGTAGAACAAAAACACAGCGTCTCCCGATTGACCCCGTTTCCCAATCGTCGGCAGACCAGAGAGCCGGACGTTGCGGGCGTTGCGGTGCCGGTGTCTGTTTCCGTCTCTACGAAAAATCCGACTACGAAAAACGTCCCCGCTACACGACTCCCGAAATCCAACGGACAAACCTCGCGTCGGTAATCCTGCAAACTCTATCCCTGAAATTGGGGGCAATCGAACGCTTCCCGTTTCTCGACCCGCCGCAATCGCAGGCAATCAAAGACGGCTACAAAACGTT
Source organism: Planctomycetaceae bacterium (assembly GCA_031287585.1). Classification (GTDB taxonomy): domain Bacteria; phylum Planctomycetota; class Planctomycetia; order Pirellulales; family Thermoguttaceae; genus UBA8133. Next base: position 14,557 of record JAITST010000516.1, read on the forward strand.
GCGTGAAATCGGGGCAATCGACAGTCAGGGCGGTTTGACAAATCTCGGCATCCGGCTCTCAAAACTGCCGGTTGACCCAAGAATCGGGCGAATGATTTTGGCGGCGGAGGAGGAAAACTGTCTGGCGGATATGTTGGTAATCGCTGCCGTGCTGGAAATCCAAGACCCGCGTGAACGCCCGTTTGAACAACGTGAAAAAGCCGATACCGCTCACGAAAAATTCGCAAATCCCGAAAGCGACTTTCTCGCGTACCTGAATCTCTGGAACTTTTACCAACATCTAAAATCGACGTTATCACAAAATCAGTTACGAAAAGCGTGTACACAAAATTTCATAAACTACAACCGAATGAGAGAATGGACAGACATTCACATACAACTACTATCAATTTGGCACGAAACAAAAAACAACAATCCGCCGCTCACAACAAAATCCGCCGTACAAACGACTGACAATCCGCAACAGACAGATTACAATTCGCTTCATCGTTCAATCTTGACCGGTTTTCTTTCCGGCATCGCTAACCGTGACGATTCCGAAAACAAAGAATACAACGCAGTTGGCGGAAAATTTTTAATTTGGCCCGGAAGCGGAATGGTTCACCAAAAGAAAAAACACCAGTGGATAGTTGCGGTCGAACGTGTCGAAACAACGCGGCGTTATCTCCGTACCGTTGCCTGTATCGACCCCGCGTGGATAGAACCGCTCGCCGAACACTTGTTACAAAGAACAATCACCGAGCCGCATTGGAACAGCGAAACCGGTTACGTTCACGCTTACGAAAAAGTTACGTTGTTCGGACTGACAATAATTCCGAAACGCCGCGTGAACTTCGGCACTCTCCGTCCAAAAGAAGCGAGGGAAATTTTCATTCAAAGCGCGTTAGTTGACGGCGATTTTACGTCAACAATTCCGTTTGTCATCGCCAACGAAAACTTGGTAAACGAAGTTTTGGAATTACAAGACAAATTCCGCCGTCCCGACTTGCTAACTGATACGTCGGCGCGTTACGAGTTTTACAACCTAAACCTTCCGCAAGAAGTTTACGACCGCGACTCGTTAGAAAAATTCTGGAAAACCGCGACCGGCGGGCAACGTCAATCGCTGTTTATGAGCATTGACCTGTTATGCCGTTTACCGGTCAACGAACTTATGTTAGCATCGTTCCCGAACAAATTACAAACAATCACCGGCGACATTCCGCTAAACTACAAGTACGAACCCGGCGAACAGGACGACGGAATAACTGTTATAGTTTCCCGTGAAACACTAAACCAACTAACCCCTACACAACTGTCATGGTTAGTTCCCGGAATGTTGGAAGAAAAAATTACAACGCTGCTCCGTAATCTGCCAAAAGAAATCCGCCGTCAAATTGTCCCGATTCCCGACACGGTAAAAAAAATCCTGCCGGAGTTTCAAAAGAATCCGTCATCTGACGTGCTTTCACGTGAAACATTGGAAGCGAAACTGGCAACAATAATCACTCGCGTCGCCGGTCGCAGAGTAACGGCAACCGACTTCAACGAAATACAACTACCAACCGAACTAAAAATGAACATCCGCGTAGTTGACGAGCAAGGCAAAACAATCAAAGAATCCCGCGACCTGAAAGAATTGAAAAACGAGTTACAAGTCAAAACGACAAACACGCTGCCGGATTCAACCGACCCGAAGTGGAATCGTGACAACATAACAGCGTGGGATTTCGGCACTTTGCCGGAGTCGATTGAGTGCGAACGTAACGGTTTCAAAATTCGAGTAAATCCAACTCTCGCCGTCCAGCCGGAAACAAAAACCGTTTCGTTACGTCTCTGCGATAATCAGGAAACCGCAAACAAATTAACAATCGAATCGCTTATCTATCTTTTCTACCAACATAAAAAGTTCGAAATCGAAACGCAAATCCGTTGGCTGCCGAACGTAGAAAAACTAAAAATCTACGCAACTCAACTAACAAATTCGGCGGGAAAATTCAATCTGAAACAAGATGTCGGGCTGCTGATAGCAAATCGCGCAGTAGAACCGGAGCGGATAAAAATTCCGAGAACCAAAGAAGAGTACAAAACTTTCCTGACAAACGCAACGCAAAAAATCCCCAACGCCGTAACAGAGATAACAAAACTACTGGAACCGCTCCTGACATCGTACCATCAGGCGAAACTCGCGTTAGAAAAATTACCGGGAAAATTCCAGTCGGCAAAAGAAGACACCGAGCAAAACCTAGAAAACTTGACAACCCAAAACTTCTTGCAAACCACAAACTGGCAGTCGTTGCAAAACTACCCCCGATACTTCAAAGCGGTCGCAATCCGTCTGGAAAAGTTGACTTCCGGCGGACTAACTCACGACACCGAAGCGGCAAAAGAATTACAAGCGTTGCAACAGCGTTACAATAAAATAAAATCCGAACAACCAGCAAACACGGAACTGGAAAATTTACGTTGGATGTTAGAAGAATACAGAGTATCGCTATTCGCCCAAAAACTGGGAACCCAAATGAAAATCTCCGCGCAGAGAATAGAGAAACAGTTTGAGAAGGTGAACGAAACGCTGTAAAGGCGTAAGATGATGTAAAGACGTAAGATGAAATGTCTCTACAATCTTTGCCCCGTAGGGGGCTGAATCTGGATAACCCCGTGCGATAGCACGGGGTAAGTATCGTGAACAATCCAACCCCGTAAGGGGTTGAATAAAGTATTTGATTCATCAGCAGTATTGTTGCCCCCCTTGCGGGGGTCGGTCTTTTTGTGTACCTACCCCGTGCTTTCGCACGGGGTTATCGATATTTAGCCCCTACGGGGCAAGGATTCAGAATCATTGCGTAACGTCTCTAAAAATTTCAACCGTACTCGGTATCATATTCACATCGCCATCGCCTTCGTTCGACGGCAACACACCGTTCATTTCTTCTCGTCCCTCTCCCTCAACAATAATTTCAATTCTCGCCGTTCACCCGATTTTAGTTTCAACGTTTCGGTGACAGGTTTGTAACGTCGCGTTTCGTCAAACCCGACTGCTGACAGCGTAAACTCTTCGTCCGCGAGAATCGGACGATAACGCCACATTACCGCCGCGTTGTCGAGAATACCAAATTCGACACCCAACTGGTGTCTGTCAATCATTGTGCAAATTTCTACTCCGTTGTCAGTAACCGTTATCGGGTCTTGAAATTCAACATTTATGTACTTGACCTGAAAAGTATTTTGCGGCATCGGTTTTCCATCTGGTTCGAGACACGCGACTTTCACCTCTGCCGGTTCGTAGGGAGCAACGTCAATTGACAGCGTTGACTGCGAATCCAAATCACCGAGTATCGCGTACCAATTATTCGACCACTTTTCTTGATTCGGCAGCCGAAACCGGAACGGAAAATAGCGTATAACGTTCCCATCGACTAATTCTATGCGGCAGTTTTTCAACCCGACGGGAACTTTTAACGTCGAAACGGTCTCGCTAAATTTCGTGCTGTCCCACCAATTTTTCCCCTGAAATTCGCCGTGAACCAGTAACGACAGGTTATTGTGATTTTTCGTAAAATCATTCGTCACCAGAATTGTCAGGTCAAACGTTTTCAGACCTCGGCATTCGACTTCCTGAACCACCTGCTCTGTCAATGTAATGTCCTGATTCACAAACTTAACGGTACTGTTCTCCGCCGGAAGTTCTTGCTTCGGCGCGGTTTTGCCTGTCCAAAGTTCCGAGTTACACAAGTTGACATAAGCCGCTTCCGGCGCAAGTTCGTCACCGTACCGTTCGTATTCCATTAACACACCATAATTCAAAACATACAGTCCCGGATTGAGCGGACGGAATTGAAAACGTCCTTCTGAATCGGTAATAGCATCGCGGCATGCGGCATCGTGACCGTGCCGCCGCACTGCGGTACTGTCTTTGAGCAGCAAACTCAAACGAACATTCGACACCGCTTTGCCGTCAACATCAACCGCCCGCCCTTTCAATACGACACCGTTTTGAAGACGCAACGTTCCGAGTTCCGCGTCGTTCTCTTTCAACGCTGCATAAAACGGAGCCGCGTCGTTCGGAAGAATCCACAGCAACCGCTCCTTACCGGGTAGCGTTCCGATAACAAATTTGCCGTCCTTATCTGTTCGGATTTCCGTCTGAACGGTGTTTCCCGACTCGTCTTCGGACGACGCAAAAACAAGAACAGACGCTGCCGGTTTTCCCGTTGGTGTCAATACGGCAGCGGAAACTTTCGCGGAACGTGTCAGCGGAATCGTTACGTGTGCGGTATTGTCTGGCAGTTTGAAGGATTCACGGAAAGTGGATAATTTCTCGTACAGAAAACCACAACTGATATAATCGGGATGTGCCGCGTTTACGAGTAAAATCAAATCGGGGTCACTCGCTTGCTCTTTTGTGACAGGAAATTGATACGAACCATCGGCGTTGCTCGTCAAACGAAATTCCGCCAGCGTTACAATCCGCGTTATGGTTTCAGAATTATAAGCCAATGACGGATTATGAAGCATTTGTACGATAACTTTCGCTCCGGCAACCGGTTTTTGGTTTTCGTCTCTGACGAATAAGCGGATTTCCTCATCGGACGGAGCGGTTGTGTCTGCGGCGGTATTATTTACCGCGTAACTTGCGAGCAGCACTGTTACGAACGCCGCCAGCGGAATTTTCAGTGAGAGTAACGAAACGATACTAACAAGGCAAATCATAACACCGAGAATCTCAAACGTCATTTTGCGTCCAATCGGACGGCGAACTGTTTTCGTGTTGAACATCGCTAAATCTCCTTTGAAAATTTAATTGGTTATACGGTTACACAAAACCCCGCCACGTTACTTCGTTGGCAAGTACCACCACTCTATCAGACGTGAATGAGGTTGTCAAGTCATACAAATACAGAACCGCCGCTTGCAAATTTCGTTTGCGATGTGTAGAATAACTGCGATGTGTAGAATAACACTGTCAACATTTTTCCAGGTACGGGTGTTTTTTTCGGTTTTACGATTTATAATTATATGGTTGACGAACAACAGCGAACAGATATTCAGGATGACGTAGTTGCTCCATTGGATTTTGCGGAGTTTAAGAAGAAGTATCAGCACGACGCTTTTTGCAAGTCTCAGTTGCAAAAAGTCAGGAAGGCGCGGAAACTTTTGCAGCATTTGTTCACGGCGGAATCGCTGGAACTGATTGACCTGGATAAGTTGGAAATCACAAGCGAGACGTTTGTTGACGACGAACTCAGCCGGTCGTATGCGGACGTGGTTTACCGTGTGCCGCTGAAAAATTGCGACGAGGTGTTTGTCGTTTACATACTGATTGAACTGAAAACGGACGATGACCGGTGGACGGTTTTTCAACTTTTGCGTTACGTTGTTCGTATTTGGGAACGTGAGTACAAGGCGGCGTTGGAGAATAAGGAGTTGACGACATCTTTGTTGCCGACGGTTGTGCCGATAATTTTTCACCACGGCGAGACACGGTTTTCGTCACCGACGGAGTTGATCGGTTTGACTCGGACGGTTTGCGGGCTTGACGAGTTTGCGGTGAAGATGAGATGTATGCTGGTAGATGTGCCGTCGGTTGCGGCTGGTGAGTTGCCGGAGGATTTGGAATTGCGGGCGTTGTACATGGTATTGAAAGCGGTATCAAGTAAGAACCCGCAGGCGGGGTTGATGGCGGTTTACGATACGATGAAACCGCTATTGCACGAGATGGAGTACCAACAGGAAATGCGTGATGATTTGTATTATGCGTTAACGAGTGCGTCACATTTTTCTGTGGACGATTACAGTAGAATGGTTAATCACATTAATGACGAAAGGATTATGAGTATGACATCAGCAATTGATGAATTGTACGCGAAAGGCGAGGCGAAAGGCAGAGTAGAGGGTAGGGTAGAGGGCGGAATAAAATCTGTTCTGACCGTTTTGCGGAAAAGATTTACAATTATTCCGCAAGATATTGAAAATGCCGTCAGTGCTATGACTGACCCCATTGCGCTTCTCTCACTCGTTTCGGACGCGGTAGTCTGCGAATCACTCGACGAATTTCGTAACGCATTGCCGCGTCACGAATAAATGATAAACAACCAAACATAAAAAATGGGACTCAACGACACTCCTTCCGCCGACCGTGTTCACATCGGGATATTCGGCAAACGTAACGCCGGAAAGTCTAGCATTGTCAACGCGATTACCGGTCAGGACATCGCTGTCGTGTCGGACATACGCGGGACTACCACCGACCCCGTTTACAAGGCGATGGAGTTGTTGCCAATCGGTGCGGTGATGGTCATTGATACGCCCGGAATCGACGACGAAGGGACGTTAGGCGAATTGCGTGTTCGGAAAGCGAAGCAGGTTTTGAACAAGTCCGACCTAGCGTTGTTGGTTGTTGACGCAACAACCAGCCGAACCGAAGCCGACAACGAACTCGTCGCCATATTCCGTGAGAAAAAAATTCCGTTCATCATCGTTTACAACAAAACAGACTTGCTCGAAAAAATTCCGCAGGCAAACGACAACGAAATCTATGTCAGCGCGGTAACAAAGTTCCAAATCGACGACTTAAAAACACGTATCGCGCCGCTTGCTGTAACCGAAGAGCCGAAATTGCGAATCGTCGGCGACTTGATTAGCCCGTCCGATTTCGTCGTGTTGGTAACGCCAATAGACAAAGCCGCGCCGAAAGGTCGCCTCATTTTGCCGCAGCAACAAACGATACGCGACATTCTTGAATCCGACGCAACCGCGATTGTTGTCAAAGAGTTTGAACTGCGCGAGACGCTCGAAAATCTCGGCAAGCGTCCGAAACTCGTCATCACCGACAGTCAGGCGTTTGCGAAAGTTTCCGCCGACACGCCGAAGGACATTCTGTTGACATCGTTCTCGATTCTGTTCGCTCGTTACAAAGGTTCGCTGCTGAACTCGGTACGCGGCGCGAAAGCGTTGGAAAGTTTAACGGAATCGGATGCCGTTCTAATCGCAGAAGGTTGCACGCACCATCGCCAGTGCGACGACATCGGGACAGTCAAGTTGCCGCGTTGGATAAAAAATTACACGGGCAAACAAATCAACTTCGTGTTCACATCGGGGACAGAATTTCCAGACAACCTCTCACCGTACAAACTAATCATCCACTGCGGCGGCTGTATGCTCAACGAACGCGAAATGCGGTACCGTGTCAAAACCGCCGCCGACCAAAAAATCCCGATAACAAATTACGGCATCGCAATCGCGTACATTCAAGGAATCCTAAAACGCTCACTAGCGGTCTTTCCGGGAATCCTGTCTGAAATTGAAAACATTCAATAGGAGAAATGATGCAACAACAAGCAACACCCGACGCTCTCGAAACGGTAACAATCCCTGTTAAGAAAAAACGCCGCCGTTCAAAAAAAGAAGACAAACCGAAAGAGATTCCGCGATACAACGTAATCCTCTGGAATGACGACGAACATTCATACGAGTACGTAATAATAATGTTAAACCAACTCTTCGGCTATCCGGTAGAAAAGGGTTTTCAGTTGGCGGATACAGTTGACAAACAAGGTAAGGCAATAGTTCTAACGACAACGCTTGAACACGCCGAGTTCAAAAGAGACCAAATCCACGCATTCGGTTCGGACGTACTAATACAGAATTGTGTCGGCTCAATGTCTGCGTCAATTGAGAAAGTGTGAACGGTTATTATTTTACCCAACTCACCGACCCCGCAAACTTTTGCTTTTTTTTGATAATTTCTGCCGTTTTCGTAGATAATCACGGTCAAAGGTCAGTTATTGATGTACAATTGCGAAACATTACGATATATGGTACGTGAGTTCACGCTACTCTGGGAAATTGATTAGTCCTTTTGGACTGTCTTAACACTTTTGAGAGACCACAAATGCAACATCAATCCGCGCGACAAAGTTACATTCAGGCAGAAGTTTACACCGCGACCCCGCAAAAGTTACAACTGTTGCTGGTCGAAGCCGCGATTAAAAACGTGTTGCGTACTCAATTGCTCTGGAAAGAACAGAAGTACGATGCCGCGTTTGAAACGTTGACGCGGGCGCAGGACATTGTAGCCGAGATACTCTGTTCGCTGGACGTAGAAAAGGCACCGGACATCGCGAAGAAACTGGCATCGGTCTATATTTTCATCTTCCGCCGTCTGACCGAAGGCGGAATGACGCACGACTCGGCAAAACTCGACGACGCGTTAAGAATCCTAAATTCCGAACGCGAAACATGGCGGCTCGTCTGCGAGAAATTCGGTTCAACGTTACAGGACTCCGCGACATTGAATACAGATAACAAACCCCATCAAAACGAATCCGGATGGACATCCTCAACACCGGTTTCCGCAACCAGTACAAACATCAAAACCACTTCCGCACAACTTGACCTATCTTCAAACAACACTCAGCGGACAGTAAAACCAAAAGCAAACATCGCCGGCGGTTGGGATGCGTAAGTTGGATGTACGAGGATTTTCTTGGCAGGCAAACATTATTTTTGTTCCACAAGTTCATAGGTGAGCAAGTTATACATTTTTTGTTTTTCCAAATAAGGTCTGCTCGTGGCTACAAATCACTACCCCGTAGAGGTTAAGCATGGATAACCCCGCGCGCTAGCACGGGGTATGTACACAAGAATACCGACCCTGAAGGGGGTCAACAAGAACCGCCGCAGATTATAACTCTTTGTTCACCCCCCTTGCGGGGCAATGATTCGTAGGAACGCAACACCCCGTCGGTGAAGCCGACGGCAATACGATTGTTATGATGTATTGCCGTCGGTTTTAACCGACGGAGACGGTGTCGCCCTGCATCACCATTTCAGCGTAGGATACATACTGCTTACCGAACATAGTGAATTATGTCGAGAAATTCTTCTTGCATCCAATGGAAATCATTATCTGCTGTTAAAAGTATTGCTCCTGCGGCTTGGGCGGTTGCGGCAATCCAAAGGTCGTTTTGTCCGGTATTGTAACCGCGATAATCCGATTCGACTTTCAGATTAGCATATAATCCTACGACATCTTCATCACCAGCACTGAGTATTTGTACTTGTTCGAGCAGTTGATAAAGTCTGCGGCACTTTTCTCCTTGCCAGTGATTTCGTTTGGCAAACGCAAGAATCTCGCCTAGTGAAATACTGGAAATGTAAAGTTTCCCCTTGCGTTGTGACAAGGAATACCTTTGCTCAACAATTTCGCCATCAGCATTACCGCGTACCAGAAAAACAAGGATACACGTATCCAAGAGAATCCGCAGGTCAAGTGGATAAATCATGAAATTTTTCTCCAGTAGTCCTCCATTTCTTCGTCTTCCGGCGTTTCCGTGAGACCAACGTTTTCTTTCTCGATATTAGTTAAAACGTTTTTCATCGTATCAAGATACCGCTTCGTATCTCTGTAAGACCGGTTCAGTATTTCAGGAACATCATTTGATACAAAGCGGGGTGTAAAAACAACGCTTTCTGTCGAATGTTCTTTTTGCTTTGATGTGATAACACTCATTGTTTCCTCCGTTATTAAATTTTGTTACAACTTCCCCGACCATTCACTGGTCATTCTCAATAAATCCCGTCACCTGTCAACACTGCTGTTCCCAACGTCCCGTCTGTTATATTGAACATCGTCGGGTAACGTTTTTGCCACGCTTTGTTTGCCGCGGGACAGTATTGGCGACCGTTGCCTTCTATCGCCGCTACCGTTGGTATCCGCGCCGACAACGATGCCGAATGTAAGAACGACGCGCCCGGACACGTCAGGTCTTGCACGCACAAAAACATTCCGAACTTTTGCGCCGCCGCTCCCATCAACAACGCTTCGCCGTGTCCTTTGCACGCTTTCAACGCGACTCCCGAATAGCCCATCCGACGGCTTTCCAACAGCGAATCAAAGTCAACCAACGACTCGTCAATCACTACCGGTTTGATTGCCGCCGCCTTGTGCATCGTGTTTTCGGGGAACGCTGACAAGTTGCGGTTCGTCGGCTGTTCGATGTATTGCAGCCGCTGAAACGCCAGCGGTGACGCGGTTTCAACCTTACGCAAAAATTCCAGCACGTATTCAACACTGCCGCAACGTTCGTTGAAGTCCGCCGAGTAAAACCATTCGTTACAGCCGCGTTTTTGCTGCTCCTCTTCGGCAACCGCGTTGATTTCCAGTACACGATTAACGTCCCAATCAATGTTGTCGCCGTTCAGTTTGATTTTAACGTGCGTCAAACCGTTGTAGTGAATCCACTCGCCGAAATGTTCCGGCAAACCGTCACCGACCGGTTCGGAAACGTCGCCCGCCCGCAACGGGTCTAACGCACCGACGAGATGATAGAGCGGCATCTGCGGTTTCGGACGGCGCAGCGTGTAAGCGTCGAGATACTCGCCGCGAAAATCGCCGCCGAGATAGTGCGACAAATCGTAATTGCAAAACTCCGACGAGAGCAAGTTGTAAACGTTTTCACCGAGCATCTTGCCGTAAGCGTCGAATACCGCCGCGACAAACGGGCTGCACGCGACAAGTTGCGCGAGTTTCGGAATTGGTTCGTTCAGCGCGTGGGCTGCTTGAAGATTTTCGACTACGCCGTTTTGTTGTAACGCGAACTCGTCGGTAACTTCTAACGGATGACCGCAAAAGGTAAAGTCGTTTGCCGCCGCCGCGACTTTCTCACCAAGTTCAATCATAACTTTTAGTGTGACATCCGGTTCGGTAACGCCGCCGCTCCAAGCCCAAATGTTACCCATAGTCATAGAGCCAAAACCTGTCCCGCGCCGCCCGCCGCGGCTCTCAACGTCAACATAAACGTTGAGTAAAACCACGTCGCGGACAACACGTCCGCCAAATTTCATCGGGCTGCGATAGTCATAACGTTCTGTCTCACAGCGAACAGATTTAACACGAATATCAGTTTGTTTTTGCATAGTTTACAGTAGTACAGTTGATTACAGAATGGAAATAAATGTTCATACAACATCTAAATTATACAGTTATGACCGCTAATGTCAACGATACGGATAACGCTCGCGGGATGTGTAAAAATAAATGGGGGGATTTTATTTTAGATTTTAGATTTATGATTTTAGATTTTGCTTTAATACAAAAATTAAACTTGTTCGCTAACCCTTTATTTTGCCACGAATACACGAAATAAATACAAATAATTCGTTATAAATTCGTACATTCGTGCTAAAAATTATTGTATGTAAATTGCTAATTTTATTTATTTTTAAGTTACCGAACAAGTCTATTTTAAATTTTTGATTGGGGATTTTATGTATGAAAACAAAATCTAAAATCATAAATCTAAAATAAATAATTCTTACCAAAATTTTCTGACCGTCTAATTGCCAAAACTGTCAGAAACGTTATAATTATCCTTCCCGTTTTGGTGAAACGATTCACCAGACCATTTTTATTTGTGTAATAAGTTCACGAAAAATTCACGCGGCGGCTCATTTCGGGAGTGACTGACGCGCGGACGAATAAAGGAGTTTTATAATTATGGGAAGCGTATTAGAAGTTACGGAAACGAACTTTGTAGAGACAGTTGTTAAATCTGATATACCGGTGTTGGTTGACTTTTGGTCGCCGACGTGCCAGCCGTGCCGGTTGTTGGCACCGGTTATCGACGCACTCGCGTCGGAGAACAACGGCGAGTACAAGTTCGCGAAAATAAACGTGTACGACGCACCGCAAGTCGGCGCACAGTATGGAGTAGATATGTTGCCGACAATCCTGTTTTTCCACAATGGGCGGGTGGTCGAACGAATGCTAGGCGTTCAGGATAAAGACAAACTGCAAGAAACGCTGGATGAGATAACGCGATAGTTTTACCGCGATGACACGAAGAAAACAATGAATTTTAGATTTATGATTTTAGATTTTGTAAAATCAAATCTAAAATCACAAATCTAAAATCTAAAATAACTGTATTCTTCGTGGTGAAACACTGTGTCAATAAACAATTTTTCCAATCAACCAATCAACCAAAATAATGATAAAACTTTCTACACGACAAGATTTTGACCCCAGCAGTATTCGCGGCGGGGAAGCCGATGTTGACGCGGTTTTCCCGTCGGGAGTTCGGGTTGGGCGAACGTCTTACGGACTCGGTCTTTTCTCGTTCGCGTTCATTCCGTCGGGAACGCCAATCGGTCGCGTATTCGGTACGGTCATCGACGACGAAGATTACAGCAGCGATTACTGTATCGACGTTGGCGATAATTATACGCTCGAACCAGCGTCGCCGTTTTGCTATATGAATCATTCGTGCGAACCGAATTGTGTACTGATGCACTACGTTCCCGAAGGCGAACAAGACGGAACGGAGGTCGAGGGGAACGTAATAGACGAGGACGAAATCGGCGACGAGTACGACGAGGACGAATGCGTGTATAGTGAAGACTGTTCCGACGAACTGGACGACATCGAAGCCGAAGAAGACGGTGACGGCGACGAAGAGAGCGAAGACGTTGACGACGAGAACAGTTGGCAAAGGCGGGCGGAAATCTGGGTAGAGTCGTTGCGCGACATAATGCCCGGCGAAGAGTTGACAATTGACTATGCATGGTCATCCGACCGTGCGGTAAAGTGTTACTGCGGCAGCAAAAAATGCCGCGGCTGGATCGTCTCGCCGTCGGAATTGGAGAACATAGGTCAGGAAGCGGAATAAGATTTTGGGCAGCCGTTCACGAATAGTTTACGAATTTTGTAACGCGAAAAAACAACCGGAAAACAAAATGAAGTTTATCAAAATGCAAGGCGCGGGCAACGATTACGTTTACGTTGATTGTTTCACCGAAACGCCGGACGACGATTACGCTCAACTAGCGGTTCGCCTCGCCGACCGTCATTTCGGCGTTGGCGGCGACGGTCTGGTGTTGGTGCAGCCGAGCGATGTCGCGGACGGACGAATGAGGATGTTCAACGCCGACGGCAGCGAAAGCAAGATGTGCGGTAACGCGATACGTTGTGTAGCAAAGTTATTACGCGATAACGGTATCTGCGCAAAAAACGTTGTGCGAATCGAAACCGGTAACGGAATTTTGACAGTAGAACGTCTAAAAGGCGACGGCGGGGAACTGTATCGCGTCGATATGGGCGAGCCGATTTTGGACGCGGAAAAAGTCCCGACAAAGTTGACACCGACAGACGGTAAAACGGTAATCGAAGCACCGCTGACGGTTGACGGTACGCAACTAAAAGTAACGTGTGTCTCAATGGGCAACCCGCACGCGGTAACGTTCGTAGAGAAAATCGACGACAACCTAGTCCTCAACATTGGTAAAAAAGTGGAGACCAACGCCAACTTCCCGAATCGGGTAAACGCGGAGTTTGCAAGGATTATATCGAAAAGCGAAATCGAAATGAGAGTTTGGGAACGGGGAACGGGCGAAACGTTAGCGTGCGGAACCGGAGCGTGCGCAACATTGGTTGCGGCAGTGCTGACGGAAAGGGCATCCCCAAAAGCAACCATAAACCTCACGGGCGGCAAACTTGAAATAGAGTGGGACAAAAAAACAAATCACGTGTATATGACGGGAAACGCGGTAGAAGTTTTTCGCGGGGAGATATAAAAGCACTTTCCAAAACTTCACGATGGTAAAATGCGGCATCATGAAGTTGTCGCGAGCAAACCTTATTTGGAAAAACGAAAATTGTATAACTCGATCACCAATGAATTTGTGGAATAAAAAACCTTATTTTTACAGGAGACACCTCAGTAGCAAATTAGTATCCATCAAAGAATAACTCGTCCAAATTTTTCCTGTCTGAACACTATTGAAAATTGTTTGTGTCGCGATGTAATAGTAAATCGAAATGTTGACAGTGGAACATCAAAAGCGTATCGGGTGATGCTTGTCGTCAAGAAACAACGCAAATCCTTACCCCGTAGGGGTTAAACAAGAACCGCCACTGACTACAACCACTTTGTTCAACCCCTTACGGGGTTGGATTATTGTTGGTACTTACCCCGTGCTAGCGCACGGGGTTATCGAGATTTTACCCCTACGGGGTAAAGATTCTTTGTCAACATCTAATTGGTAATGTAAGTAACGCAATTTTCAAACGTTACCTGTATAACAATAGGCGGAAAACTCCGTCGTCTATTGCTATGTCAAGA
>JAITST010000529.1 GCA_031287585.1 Planctomycetaceae bacterium
ACGAACTGTTCGGCGGAAATGTTTGCCGAAATGAGCGAAATACCGATGAGCCACCAAGCCAAACCGCGACCAGCGAGAAAATAATCTTCGCTTGCGGCGGATTCTTTTTTCTTCTTGTCCCGTCCGCCCATAATAAAAGCGACAACAAGAACGGCAAAGAGAAAACCAAAAAATACAGTAAGGTCAATTGCCTGAGCCGTAGTATCTGACAACTGTGCGAACAAAATTCTGCCCATAATATTGTAATTGTGAAAGTTGAAGGGAAAGGTAAAAAAGATACGCAACGAACGCACCCCAAAACACAACCGCACTATCGTCGCATAATTTGAAAAGAAAATCAAGGGGAGTGTAGAAAAAATTTTTTTATGTGATAGAATTGTCACCTCTGTAACACATCCTTTACTAATTAACATCATCCAATGAATACATCCAACCGCATCGTCATTACCGGTATCGGATTAGCCGCTCCGAATGGCAACAACCTCCAAGAATACCGCAACGCATTACTTACCCGCCGCAGCGGTATTGTTTCGTATGATATTCGTTACTTCGGTAAAACGCTTGCTGGCGTTTGTAACTTCGACCAGTACCGTTACCAAAAGAAGAAAGATGTCCGTCGCGGAACACGTGCCGGCAGCATCGCCGTTTATTGTGCGAACGAGGCACTTGCGGATTGCGGTTTGCAAATCGAAACGTTTGACAAGTCGCGTATCGGCGTTTACATCGGTATAACCGAACACGGCAACGTCGAAACCGAAAATGAAATCTACAACATCAAACAGTTTGACTACGATTGTAAAACGTGGTCGCATCATCACAACTCGCGAACAGTCGCGAACAATCCCGCTGGCGAAGTGACGCTGAATCTCGGAATAACGGGACCGCATTACTGTCTCGGTGCGGCGTGTGCGGCGGGTAACGCGGGAATCATTCAGGGTGTTCAGCAGTTGTTGCTCGGTGAAGTTGATTTTGCTCTCGCGGGCGGCGTATCCGAAAGTATTCATACGTTTGGAATCTTCGCGGCGTTCGCGGCACAAAACGCTCTCGCAACAAACGATGACCCGACAAAAGCGTCACGTCCGTTCGACCAAAACCGTAACGGTATAGTAGTATCAGAAGGCGGTTGTATTTACACATTAGAACGGTTAGACGACGCGGTAAAACGTAACGCGAAAATCATTGCGGAAGTTGTCGGCTGGGGAATGAATAGCGACGCGACCGACTTCGTACTGCCGAACCCGCAACGCCAAGCGGAGTGTATGCGGAAGGCACTGAAAAAAGCGGATATGCAAGCCAGCGACATCGACATTGTAAGCACGCACGCAACCGCAACGCCGTCAGGTGACGAACTGGAAATCGCCGCGTTGAAGGAAGTATTCGGTGAAGCGAAAACAACATACATCAATAACACAAAAAGTTTTATCGGACACGCAATGGGTGCCGCGGGCGTTCTGGAACTAGCGGGCAACTTGCCGTCGTTCGACGACGGAATAGTTCACCCAACAATCAACTGCGACAATTTAGACCCCGCTTGCGAAATCAAAAATCTGGTTATCGACGAACCGCGTAACGTTGGCAAAGTGGACGTGATTCTGAACAACAGTTTCGGTATGGTTGGTATAAATTCGGTGGTGATTGTGAAAAGGGGGTAATGGTGTCCTTGCCCAATATCTTTGAATAGCACTTAAACCGTCAGATTTTGGTGCTAATTTGAGAGCAATTTTCGATAGAGTGAGACGAAAAATGTAACAGCATTTTTCAACAATTCCAACGACTCGTTTTAGTTTCCGAACAAGTCTATTATCATATTCGTCACCGTCGTCGCTTTGCTGCTGTTCAACTTCCGAACTTCCTGCTTGCCCCGCGCCACACTTCCTTCAAGCCCTTAAAAACCTCACCGATACCAAAACAAACTCCATAACGTTCGATGGTTTCCTGTGCCGATAAACTTGTGTCCGTGGACAACAGAGGAATCCAACCATTGGCTTCTTGAACAATCAAAATTCTCACTGGCTTGTATGCCGTCATCTTGCTCACTGCGGTAAACGTCTTATACGTCTTCATGACTCTCTTACCGTACAATTGACATTCCGTTTCCTGCCAACCTTGCTTATGTGAAGCCCGTAAATTCATACAAATTTTATCGCCTTTAAACTTATCAATGGTCTCTTGCCGCAGATGGAGTTCGCAAGCAATCGGAAATGATATGTTACCCCAAAACGGATGTTTGAGAACGAGACAAATCACAACCCACTGATGTCCCCAACAAAATTCCGCGTTGGGACTATTGGGAGTTGGAAAGTGCAGTTTAGGACATTATTAAGCAACTCGGTTTCGTACGGTAAAAACCTGCGTATCTTGGTGTTTACCGTCCTTATACAAAAAGCAGCAAAATTTAAAACAACAAATTCACGACGCGTCTCAATTTTCAACCATTGTCGGTACAAAGATACAGCCGTATCTCACGAGTTGGCTGTTGCCAATACTACCTGTGCCGGACGCACTATTCTTTCATATAGTTTGAATCCGGCTTGGGCTTCGTGTATTACTGTGTTTGGCTCGTAGTCATTGCTTGGCATTTGTGAGATTGAGGCGTGGAAGTTTGGGTCGAATGGTTTGCCTATTGTCTCAATTCGTTCGCAACCGAACTGCGCGAATACTGTTAGCAACTGTTTATCAACCATCTGTATTCCCTCGATTAGCGAGTCAAGATTATGCGACGACTCGGCGGCTTCCAACGCACGACTGATGTTGTCCCAAATCGGTAACAATGCACGAAACAATTCTATCGACGCATACTTACGCTCTTCGTTACGTTCACGATTGACACGCGAACGGTAGTTTTCCAATTCCGCCAACGCGCGTAACATCTTGTCGCGTGCTTCGTCACGCTCCTGTTCCAACTGCGTTATCGGGTTGTCTTCGTTTTCCTGAACTATTTCGGGAAGGTCGTCAAATTGATCTTGGTCGTCTGTATTCATTGTATTAAGTAGGTATAGAGGATAAGTGTCGGTGTAGTGTTTTTTATCACACTACACACTCATTTTTTCTTTTTGTCTTCATTTTTCTCGACTCTCTCTTGCCTGTCACCATCAAAAAAATCGGAGACGTAACCTGTGAGTTTCGAGAAAAACGATTGCCGTTCTGGTAAAACGTTTGAGTGTTCCAGTTCGGCTAGTTTACGCAATAGTTCCTTGTGTTCCGCGTTCAACGTTTTCGGTACTTCAATGAATACCTGCAAATGTAAGTCACCCGCCATATTGCGTCGCGGTACCGGCATCCCGCGTCCGCGCAACGTAAACACTTCGTTGTTCTGCGTTCCGGCAGGGATTGTGAACCTCTCTTGTCCGTCAAGCGTTGGTACTTCAATTTCCGCGCCGAGTGCCGCCTGTGCGTAACCGATTGGAATACGGCAGACCAAGTCTTGCCCTTCACGGTGGAACAACGAATGTTGTTTGACTTCAATGAATACGTAACAATCGCCCGACGCGCCGCCATCTGGTGATTTATCGCCTTCGCCTTGTATTCGCAAACGTGTTCCGCTGTCAACACCCGCCGGGACTTTGACTTCGCGTTGTACGTCTTTGGCTACCAAACCCTGCCCACGGCAACTTGCGCACGGCTCAACAATGATACGTCCGCTGCCGCTGCATTTCGGACACGTTGACTGTATTGAGAAGAAACCCGCCGATTGCGTTACTTGTCCGCGTCCGCCGCACATCGAACAGGGTTGCGGTGACGTACCGGGTTTGCAACCAGTTCCTTTGCAGGTATCACAGAC
This sequence comes from Planctomycetaceae bacterium, assembly GCA_031287585.1. Taxonomy (GTDB): domain Bacteria; phylum Planctomycetota; class Planctomycetia; order Pirellulales; family Thermoguttaceae; genus UBA8133. The sequence continues at coordinate 3,782 of JAITST010000529.1, forward strand.
TTCACGGCGTTTGTAGTGAATCATTTTTGTTACACCACGCGCCGCTTCGTTTAAGTCTAGCACAAGTTGTGCGCTGACATCGCCACCTTGACGTTGTTGGTAACCGCCGCGTGAACGTCCGCCGCCACCGAAAAACGAACCGAAGAACGAATCGCCGAGTATGTCACCGAACGCTCCGAAAATGTCGCCGACATCGCGAAACTGCGAGCCGCCGCCCATAGCGTCAACGCCCTGATGACCGTAACGGTCGTATGCGGCACGTTTGTTGTCGTTGTTTAATACTTCAAACGCTTCGGCACAAAACTTGAACTTTTCCACCGCTTCGGCGTTACCCGGATTACGGTCAGGATGATGCTCCATCGCCTTCTTCCGATAAGCCGACGCAATGTCGCTCTTGCTAGCGTTACGCCCAACGCCAAGTGCCTCGTAATAATCTTGCTTAGCCACGATAGTTTATAGTTATAAGTTTCTTTGATAAGTGATGAAAAATTTAATTTTAATGTCAACTTGTTACCGTATTGTTCAATGTCTTCTCAAACTCTCAATCGACTCGCGTCACAATAAGTGAAAACGATAATAATATCCCGACAGTCCTACCAATATCACTACAATAGCAATAATAAAATACCTTAATCCACTCCTCGTCAAACGAGTTGAGTTACATTTATTGCGTGTAACAACATCGCTTGAGTTTGCCATATTAAATACCTCTAAAATTATTCAATCTGAAATAAACTGACATCTAAAAAATACAATAACTTTGCTAGTAACAACTAAATGAAAAGTTATGCAATATAAAACAAATAATCAAATTGATGAATGGATAAGTATTTACAGTTTGAGCTTAGGCAGCTTCAAAAAACTCCACCATTCTATTTAACAAGTTTCTAATTTTACAGGATTTACTGTTTTTAGTCAATAGGTTTTTAGAAGATGCCTTTATTATATCACTGTAATTTCTGATACGTCAACAAATGACAAATCAACATCATCCAACAAGTCAAATGCTTCCTGTTTCATCATAGGCAACTTCTAAAAACCCTACCTTTTCGTTCAGCAAGTTCCGAATTTTACGGGGTTTGCTATTTTGAGCCGATAGGTTTTTAGAAGGTGCCCATAATCGTATTCAACTGACCTGCCGTATAAATCGGGCTTGCAAACCACAAAGTATCAGGGATGTAACGTTGCGGCAAAACTTTCTTTTTACGATACGATGAATACAACTTGTTGCTCGCAATCATTTTCTGCTGGTCACACAACCTGCACTTTCCCAATTTTGCTCTTGCAAAAAAGTGGGTGTTCGGTGTAAGGTGTAAACAAACAACTGCCCCCTACTTACGACAATAGATTGTCAGCAGAGTATTCTATCGCAATTTCGAGACACAGTCAAGTCTGTTTCAATGAATTTTTCACAGATTTGCAGACATTACTTCCTACTGTTCGCACTCGGCGTTCTCCTCGT
>JAITST010000532.1 GCA_031287585.1 Planctomycetaceae bacterium
CTAGACCGCGTCGCCGGAGCGGCACATTTCGAAGTAAACATAGAACGCGGTCGTGAACTAATGAACGAATTGAGAAAAAATCTGCCGGGCTACGCGGTACCAAGATACGTACAAGAGCAACCAGATGCGATGGCGAAAGTACCGTTATAGATTTTTCACCAGTCGAGTAGGCGAGGAATGCCTCGCCTACTCGACTGGTGAAAAATCTATAACGGTGACAACAGCCGTCAAATACCCTCTTGAAGCCGTGATATTTGGCGACATATCCGTTGGTATATGTCAATGAGTTGTTAATTATTGCTAAATTACGTTGTTTTTCTTGATATTTCTTTGTGGCATAACACTTGCAGTGGTCGTGTTAGGGCTTACTTTATTTTTTTACAACACAGAAATTCTTGTTACAAGAAACAAATTCACTATGAAAAAGACCGCATTTACACTCGTTGAACTTTTAGTTGTTATCGCCATCATTGGCGTTTTGATTTCGTTGCTGCTGCCAGCGGTTCAGTCGGCGCGTGAAGCAGCGCGGCGTATGCAATGCGCAAACAAACTCAAGCAACTTGGTTTAGCGTTACACAATTATCACTCGGTACAAGACTCGTTCCCGCCAGCAATGGGCGGACCGGCAGTGAAAAATGATTCAAATAAACTCGTAGCACGACGCAGTATGTTGGTACCATTGTTAGCGTATATGGAACAAGCATCAATGTTCGAGGCGGCTTACGCACCTGACGCGACTGCACCGAACAAGATTGACCTTTCGACTGGTGAAGGTTTGGTTTGGGCGATAGACGTACCAGCATTTCTCTGCCCGTCTGACGCTGATTCTGAAAAGACAAACTCGGGTGTTGGCGTGGCAGGTAACACAAACTACGCCATTTGTACAGGCGATTGGCCCGACGCGGGTACTCCGGCGAGTGCCGCAAATACATTTCATAATCCGCGAGGTTTTGGAAGTGCAACACAACTCTCGGAAGACCAACCGGGAATAACACATTCACTAGCCAGTATCCAAGATGGTTCAAGTAACACAGTTGCGCTGGCGGAGTTTATTATTCACTCATCGTCAGAGGGTAATAGGTCAAAAGGCGGTGGTGTGGTTGTTGACAATACAGCATGCGTAACGGGTACTAAAACTAACGTTCTGACGAATACGAAACCTGCCGCGTGTCTATCAAATGTTGTGAACAGAGAATTTCCCGCGACGAGTACCGTAAATAAATGGAAAGGAAAGATTTGGTGTCAAGGTCTTCCTATCAGAACAAGTTTTTCAACACTGTTACCGCCAAACTCACCAAGTTGCTCTCCCAACACAAACACGGTAACTGCCCGCGTTATCAGTTCCGCCGCAAGTAACCATTCAGGCGGTGCGCAAGCGGTATTTGCCGACGGTCATGTTCATTTTGTGAGCGAAACGGTTGATACCGGTAACTTGACAAACGCAACGACACCTGCCAAACTACGTGAATCAGGACAATCAGAGTTTGGAGTATGGGGCGCGCTGGGTTCAATCAACGGCGGTGAGGCGAAATCTCTATAATACAGTCATCAAATTATGAAACATTACATATCAATTATCATCGTAACTCTGTTTGCCGCATCCCTAATCGGTTGCGGTAATGACGGCAGACCCGCAGACCTTCCGCGACTGACATCTGTTGAATTAACAGTTCAATACGAAGACGGCTCGCCGATACCGGACGCACTTGTTATGTTGTATCCGTTTGAAGGAAAATGGTACAGCAATGGTCAGACAAATAGTTCGGGAAGTGTTAAACCGTTAGTGGACGGAAAATACGCCGGAGTAGTGCCGGGCGATTACAAGGTAACGGTGAAAAAGCAAAACACAGTTTTTCCGGCAGGTTACGACCCAAATTCGGAGAAGGAACAACCCGAACCGACAATAACAAATCTAGTAGATACAAAATATGCGGTTCCGGCATCGTCGCCGTTAAAACTGACAGTGGGCAGTTCGTCTGTTAGCGAAACAGTCAAGGTAAAGAAGCCGAAATAGACGTTACCATTACAACTACTATCACCCAACAACAAAACAATGAAACACTTCATCACCTCTCTCGTTCTCTTAACACTAATCATCACCGCGTCATCCGCTGCCGACCGCCCCAATATCGTTTTGATTATGTCTGACGATATGGGTTATTCTGACCTCGGTTGTTTCGGCAGCGAGATTTCTACGCCGTCGCTTGATCAATTAGCGGCGGGCGGAGTCCGGTTTACTCAGTTTTATAATACCGCTCGTTGTTGTCCGACACGTGCATCGTTGCTTACCGGCTTGCATCCGCATCAGGCGGGAATGGGACATATGACCGGCTCCAATCACGGCGGGTTACGCGGTTATGTTGGCGACTTGTTACCAACTACCGTCACCATTGCCGAAGCGTTGAAGTCTGCGAAGTATCACACCTACGCCGTAGGTAAGTGGCACGTAGCGTCGCAAGTTGCTCCTGAAGGTTCAAACAAAAACTGGCCGCTGCAACGCGGTTTCGACCGTTATTACGGAATCCTTTCTGGTGCCGCAAACTACTTTGACCCGAATCGGCTCTACCGCGACAACACACCTATCTCGCCGTTCAACGACCCTGAGTACAAACCAAACGGCGAATACTATTTGACGCACGCAATCGGTGACAACGCGGTGAAGTTTATCAAAGAACACAAAGCCGCAACACCAGACGAGCCGTTCTTTATGTACGTCGCGTTCACTGCCGCTCACTGGCCTATGCAGGCACCGAAAGACGCGGTCGAAAAATATAAAGGTAAGTATGATGCTGGTTACACCGCAATCCGCGAAGCACGTTACAAAAGGCAACTTCAAACCGGTTTGATTTCCGACAAGTGGGAACTTTCACCGCAAGCGGGCGATTGGAACGAGGTTGAAAACAAGGCGTGGGAAGCCCGATGTATGGAAGTCTTTGCGGCGATGATTACCGAGATGGATGCAGGTGTTGGCAAGATTGTCGGCTCGCTAAAAGAGACCGGTCTGTACGACAACACTGTTATCATATTCTTACAAGACAACGGCGCGTGCGCCGAGAACATCGGTAGAACAGAACCGAACGCACAACTTTCACGTCCCGACAAACCAACGTTTGAACCGATTCCTCTTGATGCCGTTCACCCGCAACTTGGCAACCGTACCCGTGACGGCTATCCGATTCGGCGCGGTAAGAACGTAATGCCGGGTGAGACGGACACGTTTGTTGCGTATGGTCGTAGTTGGGCGAATGTTTCAGATACACCGTTCCGCGAGTACAAACATTGGGTTCACGAGGGCGGAATCTCGACACCGTTAATCGTTCACTCGCCGACGAAGGTTGCGGAGAAAATGCGAGGTAAGTTTTACCGTGAACCCGGGCAACTCGTTGACTTGATGGCGACGTGTGTTGACTTGGCTGGTGTGACGTATCCGACAAAATATAACGGCAACGAAATCACACCGGCGGAAGGTACAAGTCTTGTACCGGGCTTTTCCGGTGAATCGTTGGTACGAACGAAACCGTTAGTCTGGGAACACGAGGGCAATCGTGCGATTCGCGACGGTAAATGGAAACTGGTTGCGAAGGGACCGCTAGGTGATTGGGAATTATACGACGTAGAAGCAGACCGTAGTGAACTGCACAATGCCGCGCCGCAGTATCCCGAACGAGTTGAGAAGATGAGTAAGGACTGGAACGACTGGGCAGTGCGGACGAATGTTTTGCCGTGGCCATGGGATTCCAAAAATAAAAAGAATAATAATGACAACATCAAACCAGATAAAACGGTCGGTGTAAAACTGGAATTTGATTTCACTCAACCGAATGCGGACGTTATTGACAAGTCTGGTAAGAACAAAGCGATAACGTTAAAAGGAAAGTTTGAACAACCGGTAACGAAAAGTGTGAACGCATCGAAATACTTCGATGGCTCGTCGTACATCGAAGTAGAAAAGTCGCCTGCGTTGCATTGTGTTCAAACGGCGTGGAGTGTAGAAACGACAATTGAACCAGCAAGCCCTGACGGAGTAATCCTTGCCTACGGCGGTTCGCGTTACGGTTACAGTTTAACGATACAGAACAACAGACCAAGTTTCGCGGTACGAATAGACAACGAGATATTCGCGGCAACAAGTGAAAAACCGATAAGCGATAAGACAACATTAAAAGGCGTA
>JAITST010000545.1 GCA_031287585.1 Planctomycetaceae bacterium
ATGCTGGTAGAAGAAAACGAATGGTAAAAAAATCAAGTCCCGTAGGGACGATATGTTGGTGAATAACCGTAGACTAAAGTCTACGTATAATAAAGTGCAGTCGCTAGCGCGACTTAATAGCCGCACCGCCCCCGTCGGCTGAAGCCGACGGTGTGTTGCGTTCCTACAAATCCTTGCCCCGTGCGGGGCAAAGAAAACATTTCTGTCGGTTTTAACCGACGGGGGCGGTGCGTAATAGCCGTTAAACGTTCCTACAAATCCTTACCCCGTACGGGGCAAAGAAAACATTTCTGTCGGTTTTAGCCGACGGTGTGTTGCGTAATAGCCGTTAAACGTTCCTACAAATCCCTGCCCCGTAGGGGCTAAATCTGGATAACCCCGTGCGCTAGCACGGGGTAAGCACCATCGCGAGAACCAACCCCGTAAGGGGTTGAATAAAGTATTAGATTCAGTGATTGAACCCCTACGGGGTTCGGTTTTTGGGATACCTACCCCGTGCTACCGCACGGGGTTATCCAAATTTAGCCCCGTACGGGGCAAAGAAAACATTTCCGTCGGCTGAAGCCGACGTGAGGTCGGGACGGCTGAAGCCGAACATCTCAATTTTTTTGGCATTGACAGTTTTTGCGAAAATTGGTACTCTCACGCTGTTGGTCTGTGTTTTGTTTTTCTTTTCCCTTCCCTTTACCTCTTATTTTATTATGTCACGTTGTTTTCGTTTTATTTTTGTTGGGCTTGTTGTTATGTTGTTGGCAGCGACACCGGCTTGCGCTCCTTTCAACTTTTTGCCCGGTGGTAAGAAAGATAGTAATGAAGTTGATAACAAGAAGGACGACAAAAAGAAAGACGACAAAAAGAAGGAAAACAAGCCCATTCCCGATAGCATAAAGGAACGGCTTGAAGATGGTAAAACCGTTATGGTCGGTGATTTGACTTTTATTACTAACGTCAATCCTGTGCCGGTGATGGGCTTTGGGCTTGTTATGGGATTACAGAATACCGGCTCCGACCCAAAACCTTCTATCGAACGCGAGAGAGTTTTACGCGATATGCAGAAAATGGGCGTTGACCGTCCGAAGGAATTGTTGGCACGCCCTGATACCGCTATTGTTCGTATTCAGGGTTTTACGCGTGCCGGTATTTTGCCGGGTGAACATTTTGACGTTGAGGTTATCGCTCCGCCTGAAAGCGAGACTACCAGTTTGCGTCACGGCTATCTTATGAAAACGGAACTCGCTTATACCGGTTTTGACCAAAAGATGGGTTTGCACAGCGGTTCTAATGTCGCGTTTGTTGAAGGTCCTATTCTTGTCAACCCGACCGCAAACGCCGAAAAATCGCCGACAGAATTGCTGCGCGGTAAAATTCTCGGCGGTGCGACTGCTACCAGTCCGCGCAGTTTAAGTTTGGTTTTGAACGAAGAAAGTGAATCGGAATTTATCGCGTCGCGTATTGCAAAGGACATCAATCATCGTTTTTTTGTTAGCGGCGCAAGTAAAGCGATTGCGGAAGCGAAGACGGGCAAACTTGTTTTCCTCAACGTTCATCCGACTTATAGTGAGAACGTGCCGCGTTTTATCAAAGTTGTACAGTCGATTGCGTTTGCCGACACGACGGAAGGTCGGCTGAAACGGCTTGAACGATTGGAAAAGGAATTGTTACAACCGACAACTTCCGCGACGGCTTCGTTTCAACTTGAAGCGATAGGTAAGGACGCGGTTCCGGTTTTACGCAAGGCACTTGAAAGCCGTAACGAGGAAGTACGTTTCTACGCGGCGGTATCGCTCGCTTACCTGAACGATTCGACCGCAGCGAAAGAGTTGGGTAAGATAGTTAAGAATGTACCGGAGTTTCGAGTGTTTGCACTCGACGCGCTCGGAACGATGAAAAGCGATTACGAGGCGGAGACGGTGTTGCGGGAGTTGTTACACGAAAATAGTGCGGAGACACGATACGGGGCGTTTCGCGCGTTGTGGCATCGGAATCCGGGCGACCCTGTTATCAAGGGTGAGAATATGAATAACCAGTTTAGTCTTCACTGTATCGCGACGAACTCGCCGCCGATGGTGCATATCACAAATTCGCGGAGACCGGAGATTGTTATTTTCTCGCAGAGCGTTCGTCTCACCGGTGCGTTCTCGCTTGACGCGGGACCGTATATGGTACATTGTCCCGACGGAGTAAATGTAGTTGTAACGAAATTCGCCGCGGTTGGTACCGATGATAAACGGAATACGTCGTTACAACTCGACGCGATAATTCGTGCGGTAGTTGAGTTGGGCGGAAGTTATCCGGAGGTGGTACAGTTATTGTACGACGCACAGAGTAAAAACGTGTTACCGTGCAGGTTGGAAGTTGACAAGTTACCGGACGCGGGACGTGTGTACAAACGTCCGCAGGCGGATGACAACGAAGAAGAAGCGGAAGCCGAAACCGGAAAAACGAAACGGAACTTATTCGATTTTGTGAATCCAAAGAATTGGAAACCGAAGAAAGAGGTTGACGAGGATAGAACCGGCTACAATAATGCCGCTATTGATGACCCAAGAGAGTAACGGCGAAAAAAATTACAAACTCATTTTACTAACCCACAACCAACGTGCTTAAATCGTTAGAGATAGCCGGATTCAAAAGTTTTGCGGACCGCACGCGGATGGAGTTTGCGGACGGCATCTCTGCGCTTGTTGGTCCGAACGGGTCGGGCAAGTCTAACATTGTTGACGCGATAAAATGGGTGCTTGGTGAACAGAGTGTCAAGAAGTTGCGCGGTAACGATATGACTGATGTCATATTCAACGGCAGTGCAAGCCGTACCGCTCTCGGTGCCGCCGAAGTCGCTCTTACATTCGACAACACAAACAATCTCTTCGCACTCGACGTACCGGAAGTACAAATCACTCGCCGCGTTTACCGCAGCGGCGAAGGCGAGTACCTAATCAACAAACAACCAACACGTCTCAAAGACATCAAAGACTTACTCAGCGGCACAGGTCTTGGTACGCAAGCATACAGCATCATCGAACAAGGTCGTGTCGAAGCACTGTTGCAAAGCAGCGGTGTCCAGCGCCGCGGAATCTTCGACGACGCAGCCGGCATCAGCAGGTTCAATAGTAAGAAACTGGAAATTGAACGCCGTTTGCAGCGTGTTGAACAAAACCTCAGCCCGCTAATCGCAATCGAATCAGAACTTGCAAATCAACTCCGCGTAACAAAAGCACAAGCCGGAAAAGCGGAACAATATCGTCAATACTCCGAACGTCTGAAAACATTACGAACCGAAATCGGACGTATTGAGTGGAGTCATCGTGATAGCCGTCTGAAAACGTTACGCACAGAAATCGAAACACTAACCGTAAACGAAACAACTTTAACCGCGTTAGTAAAACAAAAAGAGCAGCATCTTAACGACATCGATGACAAAATCGCCACTATCAGCAGTCTAATCAGTAACTACGAAGGCGAAATCGCAGCCGTTCGCGAACGTATTCGCGGTGCCGACACCGCAATCGAAGTTCAGCGAACACAAATCAACACAGAAATCAAAGACGAAATTGAGCGTCTAGGTAAACAACTTCACGAGTGGAGTACGAAAAGCGTCAACACCGACGAGATGATGCGGGAAAGTATCGACAACGTCAACAACGCCCAATCACGTTTCAACGAAACATCAAATCGTTATCGTGAACTCAACGAACAAACAAAAAATACAGTTACCTTATGTAACGAAGTAAAAGCCGCGAAAGAGGATTTAGCAAAGCAGTACAAAAACTACAACGACCAAAAAAATAAGTTGTTATCCGAAATCGCGGTACTCAATACACAAATCGCAACACTCAACGACGAGAAAAAAAAATTCACAAACCTTCACGGCGAATTAGAAACAAAACGCCGTGAATCGCTCGCCCGCTGCGACAACTTAACCGCAACGATTGACGAAGAAACGTCGAAGTCAAACGAACAAAGCCGTCTGCACGAAGAAGCGAAAGAGCGTCACAAAGAACACGCCGCCGCTCACGACTTACGCGCGAAGCAACTTTCCGAAGCGAAGGAACAACGCAGCGGACGAACCGAGCGAATCCGGCTCATCGAGGAGTTGTTGCGAAAAAGCGAAGGATTAAGTCAAGGTGTTCGTGAAGTGTTGGAGTTATCGCGTCAAAGCGATAGCCCGTTCCGATTCGCGCACGGACTTGTCGCGGACATTTTGCGTGTTGATGTCGATGCGGCAATGTTAATCGAGCAGGCACTCGGCTTAAAAGCACAGCACGTCGTTGTTTCGCCGCAACCAGAATTGTTCCGCTACGTCGAACAAAACTCCGCGAGGTTTAGCGGTAGAGTAGGTTTCATCTGGTTAGACCCTAACGCCGCCGACTTCACGTTGCCCAATCCGTCCGGCGGTCTTTTCAGTCGTTCAGGAGTTTTGGGACGTGCCGACTACTTCGTGAAAACAGAGCCGCAGTACCTTCATCTCGCTCACCGTTTGCTCGGTCGAACGTGGATTGTTGAATCGTTAGTGGTTGCGAAACAACTGTACAAAGAAAGTGACGACCGCACAAACTTCATCACTGTTCACGGCGAATTACTCGAAGCCGACGGAACGTTGGTAGTAGGACCAACGCAAGCAACCGCGCGTCACATCTCACGGCGAAGTGAGTTGCGAACTTTGTACGATGAACTAACAAATCTCGAATCGCAAGTCACCGCTGCTGAACTTGATGTCAACGTATTACGCAAACGTATTGCCGAAGACGCTCGCAATGTCGAACAAACATCACAGCAATATCAAAAATCGCTCGGCTGCATTGAATCGTTAAAACATCAGTTAGATTCAGAACAAAACTCGCAATCGCAAATCGCCGCTGACCAGACAAAACAACACGCCGAGTCGGAACGAATCAATGTCCGCTTCGTAGATAGCAACAACGCTCTCGCTGCGAAAACGTCACAACTTAACGAACTGGAAAGCGTTATAAAACAATGTTCCGACGAATTAGAAGAAAAAACGCAAGAGTTCAGTAAACTTGAATTGCAGCGTCAGCAGCAGGAACAAAATACCAACAACGCGAAAATCGAACAGGCACGCGCGGAAGCGGGGCTAACGTCGCTCAAATCACAGATTGAACAGTTTGAAGTACATCAGCGCGAGCGGCAAGAGTTGCTATCCGATAACCGCGAACAGATAAAAAAGTTACAACTCCGCCGTGACCTGATGGAGTGTGCAATCCTGCGTTACGAAGCGGGTATAGCGTCGTTGTTTGCTCACAAAGAGGAACAAGTTTCGCAACTCAATTCGTTGTTGCAAGAACGCGGTACCTATGAGATTGACCGAAAAACCTTACGTGCGGAAAACAAATCGCATCAGGACGAGTTAAAAAAGTGTACCGCAAAGTTACACGAATGCAATCTCGAACAAACTCGTCTCACAGAAGAACAGCGTTCGTTAGCCGCGCGGTTGAAGGAAGACGGAATCGACTTGATTGATTATGAGTCAACAACGAAAGACAATAACGATTCAGATGTTGATAACAATAAAGTTTCGGAAACAAGCGAACCGTTACCGAACACTTATGAGGAGTACCAAAGTGAAATCGAGTTGTTGCGTAAGAAGTTGACAGGGCTGGGTAACGTCAATCTCGAAGCAATCGACATGCTTAACGAATTGGAAACGAAACACGATTTAATATCGAACCAAATCGGCGACTTGAAAAGTGCGAAGGGTAGTATTGAGAAAGCAATCGAACAGGTCAACGCCGAGAGCAACCGGCTGTTCAACGAAACATTTGAAGGTATTCGCGTACATTTTAGCGAGTTGTTCCAAAGACTATTCGGCGGCGGACACGCGGACTTGGTATTCGAGGACGAAACCAACACGCTTGAAAGCGGAGTTGACATCGTCGCGCGCCCGCCGGGTAAAGAACTGAAAAGTGTATCGCTGCTTTCGGGCGGCGAAAAAACGCTGACGTGCGTAGCGTTATTGTTAGCGATGTTCCGTTTCCGTCCGAACCCGATTTGCATACTAGACGAGTGCGACGCGGCATTGGACGAGGGAAACATTGACCGTTTTGTAAAAGTAATCAGCGACTTCCGCGACACGACGCAATTTCTGATAGTTACGCATTCAAAAAAAACAATGGCGTGCGCGTCGGCAATGTACGGAGTAACGATGCAAGAATCGGGAATCTCAAAACTAATATCTGTACGCTACGTTGACGTAGGAGATAACGGAGAAATAAACGACGTACCAAAAGACGAAAACGAGTTTTCGATAGATACGAGAAGTGCGGCGTAAAATTTGCTCATTTGCTCATTTTCAATTTCCCCAACGACGACGGAACGTGGAAATCCGGCTCTGCCGTTTGCGGGTCAATCCACGTCAGCCAATTCATCACGAGAATTCCGTCTTGGGCTTTACTGAATTCTGCCCGGTAAGTTCCGAAATAAATCGTGCCGTCTTTCTGAACGAAATCGTTAAGAAATCGCAGCGGAATCGAACCTTCAACTTGGTATCCGCCGGGAACAATTTTACTGACAACAGAAAATTCTTTCGGAGGTTCCCAACCGAATTGGAGGTCCC
>JAITST010000004.1 GCA_031287585.1 Planctomycetaceae bacterium
CCAAAAAGTCAACGATTGATATTGGCGTGATTTTTGGTTCGCTAGATACACCGTCGGCAAATGGAGAAACAGTTAATAACAGTTTCAAGATTGCGTCGGTTGAACAAGGTTATAAGTTCCTCACTGGCGGCTTATCGATTAGTAACTACTTCAACGCGGTGACACACGGCGGAAAAGCAATCGGTGAGCGCGAGACGGCGACGATTGAATTTAACGAGGATGAGACTGAACTTTGGTTGACAGTTACCAAAGGGGACAATATGCAGATTGTCTGGACTGGTTACGAAAACGGTGTGACCAGCAAACCGAATGTTGATTGGGACTTGACCGGTTACAACTGGCGGCGTACCGATCATACTAACCCAATTGACCCGATTCAGTTTTTGGATGGCGATTACGTTATTTTCGATAATTCAGGACGCGATGGTGATCCGGTCGTCATTATGTTGGATGGTACAAACACCAGCGTTTCGGGTATGAAAGTTGTTAGCGGGAAGTATATTTTCGTCGGCGAACGTAACGACAGCGTTCTTAACAGTACAGAGTTTACAAGTCTCGCGTTGGATGCCGTTGAACAAGAAGTATTGAATGTCGTTGGCGGTTCGGTGCAGATGAACCTTGAAACAAAGTTCACTGGCGGAGTAACACTTTCCGGCGGTACGATTGTTATCGGACACAACGAAGCGTTTGGTAAAACCAGTGATTTTGCGAATAAGGGCATCGACAAGTCCGGTCAGATTAGAGTTACCGAAAACGCATCAATTGGTGCGGCTGGTAATGAATTTGTTTTCAATAATGGAGTACCTGATTTTACCGTTCAGAACTCAATTACGGTTGCCAACGGAAAAGTCTTGCAGATTTACGTTCCAGACGAGAACGTGTTGACGATTACCAATAACGCGTGGAGTGCAATTGAACTCGGCGAAAATGCCAGATTGCAAACGGCAGGCGGCGGCAAGTTGAGTTTTGTTGGTAACGGCAGTGACGCTGACATTGTTTTCGGCGGAGCGATTTATGCGAAAAATCATTCTCATTTAGGCGAGTTTGGTGAAACGATAAACGACACCGCTCTGATGGATTTCAGCGGATTGAATGGTGTTGGTGATAGTTTAGTCAGTGCAAGTTTCGTTGGTAACAAAGCGAGTTTGGCAGGCGGTGCGATTTATACCGACGGACATTTGCAAATTGACGGTACGTTATACTTTGAAAACAACAGTGCAGATTACGGCGGTGCGATAGCGTCTGCTGACAAGAAGAATATCAAATTGAAAGGCAGTGCGGCGTTCATATCCAACTCCGCAACGTTCGGCGGTGCGATTTATGGTTACAACGTTAAGATAGCGGACGGCAGTTTGTTTGACGGCAATACCGCAGCAGATTACGGCGGTGCGATTTTCGCAGACGGCGATTTGACGATTAAAGGAAACACAGCGTTCATTTATAACAGCGCGAATGTTGGCGGCGCGATTTTTATGAGCGGCAAAGGAACTACCGCTGCCAAAAACGTTTCGTTGAATCTCAATACGAACGATGGTAACATTGTTTTTGCGTTCAATGAATCAGGCGGCTCGGAAGCGATTTATCTTAACGACGCAACTACGATTACGGTTTCCGGTAAGAACAACGTTTACTTCGGCGGTTACGATAATTACAGCGAAACGTATGTGAGAGACGGCATCGGTGTCAAAAAAACAAACGCTAGCGGTAAGGGCAGCAACTTGATTGTTCGCAACAACGGATTTGTCCAGTTTGCTGGTGATTCGATTTTGAGTTATTCGTCGCAGACCAACGACCTTGGTTATATTGCCGTTGAGTCTGGTTCGTTACGTGTTATTGACAACGTTACACTCACCACCGCGGGCAAAGTCCAGTTACAGGGCGGAACACTCGCGGGCGGCGGGACAATTGTTGCTGGTAGCGGTTTTGATATTACCAGCGGACGTTTGTCTGCGGATTCGTATTGTTATGTTATACCAGCACTGACTAACGGCGTTGCCGAAACGATGCCGGTGAATAATCGTGTTGGCAAACTTACTCTGGATGGTAATGCCGTCATCAACGCGGTTACACTTGACGTTGACCTTGATTACGGGAATCGTTCTGACATTATTGAAATTACTGGTCACGTCTTATTTGTGCAGGAAGGTGCGGGTTTAAGTTCGGTGAACATTGCCAGCACTTGGAAAAACGGGACGTTTGACATTATGACAGCGGCGGGCGGCGGACTTGATAACTATGCCAACTACATCACGCAGATAACGTTTGGCGGGAATCCGCTTGGTGAACGTCAGCACGCGGAATTAAGCAGTAACGGAAATACTTTGCAGTTGAAAACAACGGCGGAAGGAATCGGCGTTGTCTGGACCGGCGCGGCAGACCCGGAACGTGATACTTGTATGGACTGGAACACCACTTCCGCGAACTGGAAAGAATACGACAACAACAAAGGTACGAATTTCAGCGGCACTGATTACGTTTACTTTACCGGCAACGCAAGCGGCGAGATTACTGTCAAAGGCGAGTTTGTCGAAGTTGGCGGTATGAGTATTACAAATGGTCGTTACTGGTTCACTGGCGGCGAGATTCACGGTGTTGACTACGCAAACGCGGCGTATCAGGAAGGCGTACTCAAAATGTACAACGGCGAGGTCAAGTTCGATACAACCGCGAAGTTTGAACGTGATATAACAGTCAGCGGCGGCAGTGTAACAATCACGACGAAAGGTAAACTTGAATCGACAGACGGCAATGTCAACTTCGGCAGAAATTCCGGTTTGACGTTTGAACTTAGCGATCTGGTTGAATATGTTACACCGAATCCCGACACGTCAAGCCCTATTACTGGCATCACCAATTACAAACCGGCTGAACAGCATACGTATATTGACGCGAAACGGGTAACGATTGACGGCAAGGTCAGTATCGTGAACGTACCGAACGGGCAACAGTATTACTCGTATATGTATCCGGTTGGTGACACTATCGCGTCGCCGACGCACGGTTTGACACCGGAGCCGATTGTGTTCAAAGACGTTATTGTTTCCGATACTCCGCTTGATATGAATAGTTTGGCGCAGGCGTTCAATAGTTCAGACGGATTGTTCGGTCAATTCGTAACGTTCGACGACGGCAACAAATATACGATGAACCTGAATTATGGTTTCATTACGTTGACCGAGTTTGCGGCAGTGAACCAAACTAGTTTCAACAAAGCACAAGCGGCGGCGGCTCTCGACAATGGTTTTGCTGACGGAGAGTTTAATGAGTTGCGTGACGAGTTGTACAGGATGACATCGAATGCACAAGTTGACGCGATATTGGACGAACAACGCGGTGCGGAAATTGCGGCGGACGTTATGTATATGGCGATGACGAAACCTTGGCGTGAAGCGTTTCATCGTTTGTCGCAAGGACGTATCGCGTATTCAAACGCTTTCACCGCCGACTATCGCGGACAGTGGTATAGCAGGTCGAACCGTGAATTTTGGTTTGCCGGAGTACATCGTACTCTCGACTCGAAACGCGACGATAACGCGAGAGAATTTGGCTACTCACGAACCGGTGCGGCGGTTGGCGTTGATTGGCAATTTGATGCCTACACTGAAGCGGGCATAATGTTTGGTTACAGCGAACCGCGATTGTATTCACCGTTTGGTAAAGTTGAATCGTATGATTATTCGTTGGGTATTTACGGGCGGCGTTACCTTTACGATAACTGGTATTTCAACGGTTACTTGGGTGTAGCGACACAGAAACACCGCTATCGCAGGCAAGCGAACTCGGCGTTGTATTACAGTGATTACTACGGTAACGGTCTTTACGCGAGTACAGAGTTTTACCGTCCGGTTCAGTGTTCGCTGTTTACATTCCTACCGGGATTCGCGTTGGATTTCCAGAGCGTTTACGCCGACGGTTTTACAGAGAAAAACAATGTTGACGCGGTTTACGGACAAAAGATTAGCAGTACAGATTTGGGACAGTTAATGGTACGCTTCGGTTTGAACGGAAAATGGAATCCGCACGAAATGATTTCGGTTGATACACGTTTACAGTATGCGTTCCAAGTGATGGGTGACACATATTCGTCTGTTACATCACGGTTGCTCTCATCGCCGACATCGTCAATGTCGCTACGCGGTGTGGATATGGGCGGCGACGTGTTCAATATGGGATTCGGAGTAAAGATGTACCTGACGCAACGCAGAAACGCGTACTTGACGTTCAACTATGACCAAGATTACGGAGTCCGGTTCGTGTCGCACAGTGTAGATTTGAGTTTGACGACACGGTGGTAAGCAGTCGTAAGCGTCACAATATCAAACAGTCAAAGCGTCGATACTCAACGAGCATCGACGCTTTTAATAACAGTTCTACTAGTACCGAACCCCGGACTTGAACCGGGATGCCCTTGCGGGCGGGGGATTTTGAGTCCCCTGCGTCTGCCAATTCCGCCAGTTCGGCTAACCAACGACTGCGTATAATTCTACCAGATGTTTTAGTTCTTTCAAGTACCGGTGCGGGAAAAATTTACTGATTACTTCGTTTTTTACGTGGGATACAAAATTAGTAACCGTTCACGGACATTGTAAGGTTCACCACGAAGACCTCAAAGGTTTCGTTATTGGAATCGGATACCGTCAATGTTTGCAATGAACAACTATTATTCTATCCATTACAAACATTTTTCGTTACGGTTACACCGCAATTGACTACGGCAATCACTCTTCTTCTTCCGCCAGCACTGCTGACGAAATAATCTGTTGCTGGATATTGCCCGGCACGACATCGTAACGCAAGAACTCTATCCCGTAACTTCCTTGTCCGCCAGTCATACTTGCCAACGTTCGGCTGTACGTCGTCACCTCCGCCAGCGGCACTTCCGCTACTATCGTGTGCATACCGCCGCCCGCCGCTTCCATACTTAACGGTCGCCCGCGCCGATTCGGTAAATCACTGTTCACGTCACCGACATTCGACATCGGCACCGTCACTTCCAACTTCACAATCGGCTCAAGTATCGCTGGCTTCGCTTGTAGGAATACCGTTTTGAACGCCATCGAACCAGCGGTCTTGAACGCGTGTTCGTTTGAGTCAACATCGTGATACTTTCCGTGATACAGTTCAACCGCAACGTTCTGCACCTTGCAACCAGCGATAACACCTTTTGTCATTCGTTCCTTGAACCCCTTCTCAATCGCGGGGAAAAAGTTAGATGGAATCACGCCGCCGACGATGCAATCAATCCACAGAAAATTATCGGACGGGTCAAAATGAAACGCCTTCATTGACGGAAACATATCCTTATTCCCCGCAAATTTTTCAGGGTCAGTTCCTTCAGGAAACGGATACATCCGAATATGCACTTCACCGAATTGTCCCGCACCACCCGACTGCTTCTTATGCCGATACATTCCGTCGGCTTTCGATTGAATCGTCTCGCGGTACGCAATCTTCGGCTCGTGCGTTTCAAGTTCAACTTTGTCACGCCGTTTGAGCCGCTCACGAACAATCTGCAAATGCAATTCGCTCATTCCCGTTATTACCAACTGTTTCGTTTGTTCGTTACGTTCACAAACAAATGTCGGGTCTTCCTGCATTATTTTACCGAGCGCACCGGACAACTTCGCCTCGTCACCGCGTGTTTTCGGTGCGGCAGCCAAGCCAACCATCGGCGTTGGCATCGGAAACTTATCCATCACAAAATCGCCAATCGTCGAACAGGTTTCCAGTTCTTCCAACTTCGCAACCGCAACAATCATCCCCGGCACAGCTGCCTCAACCGCGTGCGATTCGTTTGCCTGCATCTCAAAAAGTTGTGCAATCTTAATACCGCGGCGCGACGTTGACGCACTCAAATTTACACCGGCTTTCAACGTTCCGCTATAAACGCGGATGAAACTAAGTTTCTGAACAAACGGGTCAACACGTGTCTTGAAAACCTGCGCACACAACGCGCCGGCGGGATCGTGTTTCAGAACAACATCCTCGCCCGCCGCGTTTTTGGCGTGACGTTCAATCATTGTCGGCGGAACCGCGCAAGCCGCTAAACCGTCGAGCAACTCAGTCAAGCCGCATTTAGTTTTCGTACTAACAAAGAAAATCGGTATGAGCATTCCTTCGTAAACCGCTTTCACGATTAACGGTGCCAACTCCGCTTCCGTCGGTATCGTACCTTCGAGATACTTCTCCATCATCGCTTCGTCGGCGGTAACGATAGTTTCAATCAAGTTGTCGTGAATCGGCTTCGGGTCAATAATAGCACCGCTTGTATCCGCCGGAACTTGCAAAGTTGACACAACACCTTTGAACGCCTGCCCAACACCAAGCGGCACATTTACCGGTACACATTCCGCACCGAAAACATCCTTGATTGTTTCAAGTAATTTCGGTATGTTGATGTTATCGCCATCGAGTTTGTTGACAACGATGATACGAGCAAGACCGGCTTTCTTCGCTTCGTTGAACACGCGGCGGGTATTAACTTCGATACCGGATTGTGCGTTGATAACAATCACCGCGTTGTCAACACCCCAAAGCGCACCGATAGTTTGTCCGATGAAGTCGGGATAACCGGGTGTATCGACAATGTGAAAATGTTTACCTGCGTGGTCGAAGTTGATGAGACTGGACTCGATAGTGTATTTGTGTGCCTTTTCTTCTTCGTCGAAATCACAAATGCTGGTACCGTCGTCAACACTAGCCGGACGTTTAACAAGTCCGATGGAGTTTAGAATAGTATCGGCGAGAGTAGTCTTTCCTACGCCGCCGTGACCACAAAGAGCGATATTACGAATGTCATCTACGTTGTAATGTGCCATAAAGTTCCTCGAAAAAAGGTAAGTTGAAAAACAAAGCCGCGAGTAAAGCCAAACAATTACAGTAAGCGTAACACAACGGCTACAATTAAAACAAACAGGAACTAATTGTAACAGTGAACAAAAGAAGTTGCAATGGGGCGGGGAAAAAAAATTGGGGGCAACAAACTCACCATACCGCCACCCCTTGTAAAATTTACAAAAAATGCGATAATGTTGGCTCGGTTTTTGTTGTTTTTGTTTTTTCCTTCATTTTGTAGGAGTTGGGATTTATGGTCACGATTAGCCCTAGCATCGACCTGAAACAGATAGTTGTCAGCGGTAGTACGTTTGGTCCGATTGAAATTGATAAGTTGTCCAGTGCGATTAACCGCGATTATACGCAGTTTGAACTGTTGCGTGAAGCGGTTGTGGAGTTGGAATCGAAGTCAGGTGAAGATACCAGTCCGGCGGGATTCGTTCGTCTTGGTGTCTGTCAATATCTTATTGGTCGTTTTGAAGATGCGTTGCAATCGCTCAAAAAGGGTGACGGCGGTGCGTTGGCTCAATTTTTTACAGGTAAAACATTGCAGGCACTCGGCGATTACGAGGCGGCGGTAAAAAGTTTTGAGTTGTCGAAGAAGTCCGGTTATAACTCGGAAACGTGTACGTTATCGTGTGCGGAAGCGTACCGTTATCTCGATAGGATTGAGGACTCGTTACGTCAGTTGAACAACCTTTCCGGTGCGGTCGAACAGACGGCGGAGTATTTGTACCAGCGCGGTGCAACGGTAAACAAAATTCTCGGTAACGAGGCGGAAGCGATTCGTCTTTTCGAGCGTGCGTATGAAGCGGACAAATCGCACCCCGGCGCACTTTTCGGACTTGCACTCGTCAACGAGCGTCACGGGAACGACGAAGAGGCGTTGGAATTGTACAAGCGTGCGGTTAGCCGTTTTCCGACTAACGTTGGTACGTTGATAAATCTTGGTATTCTGTACGAAGATTTCGGTATGTACGAACAGGCGGTTGTTTGTTTCCAACGTGTTTTGGATTCGTATCCGAACCACGACAAGGCACGGCTGTTTTTGAAGGACGCGCGTGCGTCAAGCGAGATGCACTTTGACGAAGACGCACAACGTAAACGTGACCGTATGGGGCAAGTTCTCAATTTGCCGGTGTCGGACTTCGAGATGTCGGTACGCAGCCGTAACTGCTTGAAGACAATGGGGATAAACACTCTTGGCGACCTGTGTAAGCGTACAGAACAGGAGTTGCTTGGCAGCAAAAATTTCGGTGAGACAAGTCTTGTCGAGATTCGGGAAATGTTGTCGATGAAAGGTTTGCAACTCGGTCAACTCGCGGCGGAGAAACACGCGGCGGACGTGATTGAGGTTGAAGCGTTGCCGCCGGAAGAGCAAGCGGTGATGATGCGACCAGTAACGGATTTGAATTTGTCGGTACGAGCGAGAAAGTGTATGAGCCGTCTCGGGATACAGACGATTGCGGAATTGGTGCGTCATACGCCCGACGAGTTACTCGAAAGCAAAAATTTCGGTGTGACAAGTTTGAACGAGATACGCGAAAAACTTACTCTGTATAATATGAAACTACGTGGTGAATGATTTGCCTCGTGATAACAGATTTGTTCGGAATAAATTAACTCCGTGTTTCACCGCGAATAACTCACAGTGAAATCGGGGGGTTTGTAAATCGAACACGCGCCGTTGTAGTTACCCCTACGACGGCGCGTGTTCGATTTGTTTTTCACAACTTCAAAGATTTTTTTTCCAATTTAACCCAAATGTCACAAAACTTCACCGAGTCGTTTGACTACTCCGCATTCAAGATTCCCACTCCTTACTACGTCATAGACCGTGCGAAGATACGCCGTAATATGCAGATTTTGCAACAAGTCCAACAGCGAACCGGCTGTAAAATTTTGCTTGCGATGAAGGCGTTTTCGTCGTGGGGATTTTTTAAGGATATGGTTCCGTATCTTTCGGGCGTGGCGGCGAGTAGTATCAACGAAGTTCGGCTTGGTAAGGAGGAGTTCGGAAAGTTGGTTCAACTCTATTCGCCCGCGTACTCGAAAGAGGAAATCAAGCAGGTACTGCCGATGGTTGACTACTTGGTTCTCAATTCGGAAAGTCAGTACGAGTTGTTCAAAAGTCTGATTAAGAAGGAACGGAAAAAACGTAAGTTGCACTGCGGTTACCGAATCAATCCTGAGTATTCCGAAGTGACAACTGAGATTTATAACCCGTGTACGAGCCGCAGCCGGTTTGGTATTCGCAGCGAGGTTATGCATAATATAGATTCGCTTTCGGGTATCGACGGTTTCCATTTTCATACGATGTGTCAGCAGGGGTCGGACGTGCTGGTACGAACACTCGAACTTGTTGAGGAACGTTTCGGAAAATACTTCAAGAAACTCAAGTGGATAAATTTCGGAGGCGGTCACCATATCACACGTCTTGGTTACGATGTTGACCAACTTTGCGATGTGATAAACGATTTTCGTAAACGTACCGGTTTGGATGTATTTCTCGAACCGGGTGAGGCGCACGTTCTGTACAGCGGTTACTTGGTCGCAACGGTACTTGATATAAATGTGAATCAGAGTAGCATAGATGTCGTGGTGGTTGACACATCGGCGGCGGCTCATATGCCGGACGTTTTGGAGATGCCGTACACGCCGGAATTAATCGGAGCAAGAAAGGTGTACGAGATTTTGGATACCGATTCGCCGCTGGAAGAAGGGCGTTACAAGTACATAATTGGCAGTAAAACGTGTCTGTCCGGCGACTTAATCGGCGAATACCTGTTCCGTAAACCGTTAAAAATCGGAGACCGTATAGTTTTCGCGGATATGTCGCAATACACAATGTGCAAAAACACAGTATTCAACGGCTTGCAACTACCGTCAATAGTTGCGTGCGACAGCGAAGTACCGGGCGGCGCGGTAGAAGTTATCAGAACATTCGGGTATGAAGATTTCAAGAGCCGACTGTCGTAGGCGATTGGTTGTGAAAGCGATTTCTCGCGAATTTTTCTAACTATCCCGTTTTGCCGACAACTGTATTATTAGCCGTTCCAATATAAAACGCGGTTCGGCTCGGCTTTCTCCGCCTCCTTTTAGGTTCATATCGGTTTCCAGTAACCAACGCAAGAGACTGCCGCCTCGTTTTCTTCCCAGCGTTTTTAGTTGTTGTTCTAACTTCGGTTTGAAGTATGGATTTACTTTTAGGTCAGGGTCAATGTTACCTAGTTGTGTTAGCGCGTCGGATACTGTTATCTTTTTTCCGGTTGCCTCTACGTCCTGTATCAGACGTGTCGCGGCTGCTAACTTGCGTAACGTTGACGAGATTTGTGCGATGATTCCTACCGGCGTTTCGCCTGCCGCGATTAGACGCGATAGTTGTGTGATTGCGTCTTCGCATTTGCCAGCGAGAGCGAGGTCTATCATTTCAAAAATCGTCCGCTTCCGCCACGCGCCAACGTTATCCGTGACAACTTTCGCCGTTATCGTCTGCGATTTATCTTTTACCACTAACGCCAACTTCGCTAACTCCTGCTCTAACAAACCGGACTCCATTCCGACCAGTTGTACCATCACCGACGCGGCATCGTCATTAAGTTTAAGGTCGTGACGTAACGTTGCCCAACGCGCAACCCAACTTACGCAATCTTTCTCGCGTTTGTCGTCCCACGATTTACAATTGATAATCAAGTTACTCGCCGCGACCTTCTTGTACAGTTTCGTTGTTGCCGGAAACGTTTTCAGTTGGAGTAAGAGAAAATTCGACGATGACGGCTTTTCGGCATATTTTTCCATCTCATCACGGTACTTGGTAACGAACGAGTCCGCCGCTTCGAGATTCACGACACGTCCGCAACCGCCGAACATCGCGACAGTCGTGAGTTCCTCCAAGAGCCGGACAAACGTTATTGTTGCGGCATCGAAACTGTAAAACGAAAACTCAGCGTCGTCGCCGCCTAACGCAACATCACGCAAGTTTTTCATAACCTCAGATTTGAAAAATTCGTCGTCACCGACCAGTACGCAAATACTGGTCGCCGGATATTTTGACGGTTTCAAGAGATAATCAGTAGCGAGGAGTTCCACAGGATTTTTTGGTTTTTGGTTTGGCTGAATTATAAAAACGCGGCAACGCCCTGCGCGAGATTGTTGCGGCGTTGTCGCGATATTCTCGTTATACTACCATTACAATTTCGTAGAACGTAGAACAACGCCCTACGACACAGCATTGTATCAAATCATTCAAAAAGATACAATACTCTATATGAAGTTTGTAAAAAGTTGCAAGGTGCTGCCCTACGCTATGAGATTACGCATCCACTGTAAGGCATGCCATACGCAGTGATTCACGAGGTTTTATGTCACGCAATAAAAATTCAAATACAAAAAATTCAAATACCGCCGTTGCCGCTCACGATTCCTTTTTTATTGACATCGTTGCCAGCGTTTTGACAGCGATGTTGTTTGGTGTTTGTTTTGTGCATCCGGGTGATATGATGTTTCAGACTGGTTGCGGGCATTTGGTTAGTTGTCTTTGGTTTGTGTTGGTTGCGGGGTGGTTGGTTGCCCGATTTTTGTTTCGGCAAAAGTATCGCGGCGTTTCGCTTTGCTCACTTCGGTTTACTGCTGCGGATTTGTTCTTGCTTGCGTTTTTGTTTTGGTCGCTTGTTGTCTCACCTGTTGTACAACGCGGGTCTGATAACTTTTCTCTTGTCAACCAGATTTTTACATGGTGCGCGGCGGCTGCGGCTTGGTTTATGTTTCGGCAACTGTTCGTCAAACGCGAGTTAATCTATGCGGCGGCGGTTATGATTATCGCACTCGCGTTTTGGGAATCGGTGTTTGCGATTGCGCAGGAATATATCATCATTCCTGATACCGTGCGTACTTATTCACACAATCCTGAATCGTTTCTCGTCAATGAAGGCATTGACCCGTCGCCCGATTCGCCGCTGCGTAAACTTTTTGAGTCGCGTCTCGCTACCGCAACACCGACTGGTTCGTACTTGCTGACAAACACGCTCGGCGGTCAACTTGCTTTCGCGTTTGTACTGTGCGCAGGCGGTCTGTTTTTCTTCAATATGAAAACGCAATCGCGGCAGCGTTTAACGGTCGTGATTATTGTTGTTCTAACGATATTGGTTGCGTTGTGGTTTACGCAATGCCGTAGTGCGATGGGAGCGTTGTTGGCGGGGTTTGCGATGTTGGAATGTTATCGGCGTGATTTGTTGCGGGTGAAACGTAACCAGCGACCGTTCATGAAAAAGACATTGGCAGTGGCGATTGTCGCTGTTATGTTGTGCGGTGCTTACGCGGCAGTTTCGTGCGGCGCGGGCGGCGGTCACGGATTGTTTGACGGTGCAACAAAGTCGCTCGGCTATCGGATGATTTACTGGCAAACGTCATTACGGATGATTGCGGAACGACCGGTTTTCGGTTGCGGTCTCGGTAACTTCTCGCAGAATTATCTACGTTATAAACCGGTAACGGCAAGCGAGGAGATAATCGACCCGCATAACGCTTTTGCCGAACTCGCGGCGTGTACCGGAATACCGGGCGTGTTGCTCTTTGCCGGTTTTCTTACGGCGGTTTTTTATCACGTCGCGACACGGAATGAAAACGATGAGTTGCCGCAACGAAACGACGACGCGGGTGAACTGAAAAAACTTGTGTTGACGCGGCGTATTGCGATCGCCGGTTTTATGAGCGTTATTTTCCATCCGTTTTTGTCGGACAATTTTGACGCTATGACGTTATTGATTGTGTTGACAGTTATTGTGTTCGCGGCGGTTCTGCAAATTATACCGATGTCAAATGAGAAGTTGGCGAAGTGGTTGCAGCCCGCGTTGTTGGTAACCGCGATTTGCACGCTGCTCTTCCATTTGCTAGCGGCGGGCGGTATCAACTATCTAAACGTGCAGGTGACGTTACTGGTGACAATCGCGTTGTTACTGAATTTGTGCGGTGACGAACAACGAAAAATTCCGACGGCAGTTGAGGGAACGATTGGGATAACTGCGGCGGCGGCATTTGTATTGTGTTATGTTTTTCTGTTTCTACCGCTTACGAACGCTACACATTATCAAAACGAGTTTGCCGCCAGTATCGCCGAACGTGTTAAGAATTTGGAACAAGTGGTAAAATGCCAGTACGTCATACCATACGCGAACCAAACTGAGTTGCTTGACGCTCGGTTGCTGTATTGGGAAGAAAAGCCGGACGACATTGAGCGGCGAAAAAAACTGGAAGAAGAAATTGACGCGACAATCAAAATCGCTGGCTCGAAGGCAACGGTACTGATGCACGTGAACGACGTGATGGAAAGAATTGAAAAGATAACAGGTGACAAGTCGAATGCGGAAAAATTCATAGAGATTGCAAAACAAGCGGTAAGAAACTATCCCAACTACGCTCTACCGCACGCAACTTTGGCAAGAGCGTACAACCGCTACAATACAGAACACGGCGAAATGATTGAGGAGCGTGATATTGCGTTGAAGTTGGACGACATGATGACGCACGAAGATAAAAAATTGCCGCTAGAATTGAGAACGATGCTGGAACAATTTCGGTAATAGTTGTAACGCATAATAGGCGTTACATTGCATATTAGAACATCAAGCAAAATTGTAAAATTTCAGTTCCCCCATGGACTTTGTGTGTGTTATCATGTAAAATAACACACTTACGCTCGCGATATGTTTTCGCAAGCAAATACACACCAAACTTTTCACGAAAGGAAAGAAAATGACAAATTATGTTAAAACACAAATTAACCAAATGTTAAAATGGGGGGGGGGGCGCAGTTT
>JAITST010000265.1 GCA_031287585.1 Planctomycetaceae bacterium
TCATACTTTGAGAATACGATATCGTAAATGTCCATCGTGATTCCTTTCAATCGGGAGTGAAAAATAAAAAATATGGACAAATTGTGAGACACCTTCAAAGGGATGCCCCTACGGGGTAAGGACTCTTTGTCAACATCTATTAAGTGGTAATGTAAGTAGCGCATCCGTCGCCTATTGATCTGTCAAGAGCGTTTTATTGTTTTACGGTGACTTATATTATTTGTCCCCGTTCACAAACTCCCGCAACAACTCCACCCGGTTATTCGCCGTTGACAACGATTCGCCAACCAGAAACGTTTTGATACCTACATCCCAAAACCGTTCGATGTCTTTGCGCGAACTGATTCCGCTGGCTGCCACTACTATTTGTTCCGGTTTGAACCACGACGCGAATCGTTTCGCGTTTTCAAAGTCAACACCCATCGTCGCGAGGTTACGGTTATTGATCCCCACTAACGGAAAGTCATACGCCGAAATTTTTTCAATATCACTCTCGTCAAAAACCTCAACCAACACGTCCAGATTTAACTCCGTCGCGATGTCGTAATACTGTTTGATTTGCGGCTTTTCCAGATAACGTGCTATCAACAATATCGCGTCCGCATACAACGCCGCTTCGAAAATTTGAAATTCCTTGACAATGAAATCCTTCTGCAAAACCGGCAACAAACACGCATCACGGGCATTCCGAAGGTCGCACAGGTCGCCGTAGAAAAATTTCGGTTCAGTCAAAACGGACATACACGCCGCTCCGCCTTGCTGATAATCCTTCGCAACATCAGCGGGGTCGATGTCCATAGCAAATTTCCCCTTCGCCGGACTGCCGCGTTTCACCTCCGCGATAATCGCCGGTCGATTACGGCTTATCGAATCCTTCAAACTCCCGATGAAAGGACGAACCGCTGGTCTGGCTTTGTACAAAGACAAATACTCGTCAGACGGATAGTCATTCTTGTAATGATAGTCCGCCTTCCGCGACGCAACTATTTCTTCCAAAACTGTTTTGTTCATATTGAGTGAATCTGTTAGGTTGTTCAATTGGAAAATTTGTAAGTGTTAGTTTTTTTCACACAAATTTTAACCGGCTTGGATTAATTCATACCATCCTCATTTTCTCAAAAACTTCTGTCGGTATTGGTTCTAACTGGTATAGTACCGGATAATAGTCTGTTTCTTTTATGTAGTCGGTTAGTAACCCGAACGCTTTTTCTCTTTCTACAAATTCAGATACCGGCGGCGTTTGTTTTTCGTTGTAGTCTCCGAATACTACGTAGTCAGTTCTTGGGATTAGCTGTCGGGTGTCCGGTTTTATACAGCAGTATTCGTCGCAATTTTGTGCGTTGCCTTGCCGCACTCTGTACTCCGCTATCTCAATCTTCGGCTGATACGTTCTTTCGTTGAACGAATTTATTAACAACCTCTGTTCCGCGTATGGTCTGAAATACGCTGTTATCTGTATTTGTTTCGCGAGCGTGTAACACGGCGAGTCTGTCGGCGGCAACCATACTTCCCACTGGTCTGCTTCATTCAAACGCAACAACATCGGTGCAAGTTGACGCGGAAAGCCGTTCCCCGCTTCCACCGCGTTCATCAACATACACGCCACACAACTCGTATCCTCACTACCGGTTATCATCAACGAGTTCGCGGCTAGTATCATCGCAATCGGGTCACCGTTCACTTCCAGTTTTCTAACTGTCGTCGTCAACAATAACCGTGCCGCCTCGTAACCGTCCGAATTTGGTACTATGTACATTCGTGAAACCGCACCTGTATTCGGATTCGTCACTTCCAATTGTTCGTAACTGAAACCCTTCTCCGCGAGGTTTTCCTTCGCGATTTCCATTCCCTCATAAAACGTTATTTCCCAACCATTCATCAACTCCGGCGGTACCATCGCAACCGTATCGTGCATATCATACGACAACCCGACCGCGAAATGTTCCGCGAGAATCTCATACGGAAATTCCAGATTCGGATGCAGTTCACTGTGCTGCGGATACAGCGACATAAAATCGTGAAACGTCCGTAAATGAATTGCCGGCAGTAAGTCGGGCTTCACGTCCTCGAAATCTTCCGGCAACATACGCGCGTTGATAAAATGACTCGCCCAACGTTTGACAATATCCTCACGTGAATCGCCGTTCGCGTTGGCATATTCATACAAACCGTTACGCAAGAACAACTGCTGTTTGTACGTGCCGTTACATTTCACCATATAATTATCTGCGTCATAAGTAATGTCCATCGTCGGTTGCGAACGGCGCACCAAGTCGATAATCTTCTTCGCAAATTCTTCCCTGTACTGCACCAAATCCGTCTTCGCAGACTGTGCGTTTTCCTTTTTCTTCACGTTGTTATCTCCAAAAATTTGTTGTAACAGGAAATCGAAAATGTTTAATTGTGGAATCATATTTGTAACCTCCCGTAGGATTCGTCGCCGACATTTTGAGTTGCGGCTATGCCGTGATAGGTATTTATACTCCGCTCTGTTCGTGTATAAATGTGAATTTCGGTTTGATACCGTTTGTCCCCGTACCAACGAACTGCTCTTTCACATAAAAACTATGCGCCTTTGCGTCGTCAATGTCGGGAAAGTTGTCCCCTTTTTGTAGTATCGGGTCAACATCTGTTATACCGCCAAACTCGTCGGCACCTGCCAACTGACACGGAAACCAATAACCCTCCGGCTCCTTGCCCGGTTTCTTCGTTGCCGTCTTGTCGATCTTACTTGTTTTGGCGGTTTTGTTGTTTGCCTGTTTGTCTTCGAGGTAAAACTCGCCGTAACAATGATTCGGTACACGAACCACCCGCGCCGGAATTTTGCCCGCGCGACAAATCGCGACAAATACACACGTCATATCCTTGCAATCGCCCTTGTTCTCACCGTCGGTGATAGTAGTCAACGCTCCTTTCGGCATTTCGCCTTTGTATGTGCCGTCGTATGCAATCGTGTCACGCACGTAATCGTAAATCGCACGTACCTTCATCCAATCCGGTTCGCCCTTCAAGCCGCCCGTTATCTCCTTGAACAATGTCGTAAACTTTTTGTCGTCGGACTCTATACGCGAATTTCTCTTCAAGTACGCAACGGTGTCGCGGTTACTCTTCGACTGCATAGCGTAACGTTCAACATCGGTCGGCGGCAACAACTGAAACTTCGTCGTTTGCGCCGTAACGAACATCTCAATCTCACGGCTCGCAC
Source organism: Planctomycetaceae bacterium (assembly GCA_031287585.1). Lineage (GTDB taxonomy): Bacteria > Planctomycetota > Planctomycetia > Pirellulales > Thermoguttaceae > UBA8133. The sequence goes on from JAITST010000265.1 coordinate 3,206, forward strand.
GGTACTTCGTCGCAGTCA
>JAITST010000071.1 GCA_031287585.1 Planctomycetaceae bacterium
CATTGGAACAGCAGACAACCGAAGTTGACGGAAAATTGAAGGATTTCGATGCAAAAAAAGCAGAAGAAAAGCAAGAATTAGAAGCCGAAAAGCAGAAAAAAGAACAAGAAAAGCAGAAAACGAAGGGAAAATAATATGAAAGTGACCACTATCGGAATCGACCTCGGAACTACATTCTCGTGTGTTGCAGCGATTGACGAACACGGTAAACCCATCGTTCTCAAAAACGATGATGGCAATCCTATCACGCCGTCCGTTGTTGCATTTGAACAAGACGGAAACGTTATTGTCGGAGACGAAGCGAAAAATATCCAATCACTCGGGGACGCAAATGTCGCTTCCTTTTTCAAACGTGAAATGGGAAATCCCGACTTTTATCTTACCTTTCACGGCAGACAACACTCGCCCACGGACTTATCCGCATACGTCCTTGCCAAACTAAAAGCAGACGCAGAAAAAGTTCTCGGTAAATCTGTCGCAAAAGCCGTTATTACTTGTCCCGCCTACTTCAGTGCTATACAACGGGAAGAAGTAAAAAATGCGGGCAAACTTGCCGGGTTGGATGTTTTACGTGTGATAAACGAACCAACAGCCGCCGCTGTCGCTTTCGGAATTAAATCCGAAAAAGAACAAACATTGCTCGTGTACGATTTAGGAGGCGGCACGTTTGACGTGACGTTAATGAAAATTACCGCCGATGAAATTGCAGTCCTTGCTACGGACGGAAATCATCAACTCGGCGGAAAGGATTGGGACGACACTCTCCGCGATTATGCCGTGGGTAAATTTCAGGAAGAATTTGCCGCGAATCCATTAGAAGATTCCGCAACGGCAAACGATTTACTGGTTGCCGCCGAAAATGTCAAAAAAGCATTATCGCAGAAAATAACGACGAATTTTGTAATCGCCTATAACGGCAATAAAGGACGTTATGAAATTACAAGAGAACAATTTGAAGATGCAACAAAACATTTGATTAACCAAACACTGACTCTTTGCGAAAGTGTGCTTGCCGCTAAACAAATGGATTGGAAACATATTGACGGCATATTACTTGTCGGCGGCTCAACTCGTATGCCGCAAGTAGAATCTGAATTGAAAAAACACACCGATAAGCCGATTCTTCACGGAATCAACGTAGATGAAGCGGTAGCAATCGGAGCGGCAATTCAAGCAGATTTAGACGCAAATGAAAAACATTATACGCTGGAAACAAAGCAAAGCAGCGGCAAAAGCGGTTACACTTTAGAAGGACGCAGAACGATAAAAGACGTGACGGGACAATCGCTCGGAATGATTGCCGAAAATACCGACCGCTCTCAATACATAAACACCATCATTATTCCGCGCAATACAAACATTCCGAGTTGTGAAGTGCGTCCGTTTCAATTGCGAACTTCCTCCCGGCAAGACAATGAAATTGAGGTTTATGTCACGCAAGGAGAAGGTATTATACCAAGCGGTTGTGCTATTCTTGGCAAGTATGTCATATCGGGAATTACTCACGAAAAGAATAATGCCGTCTGCGACATCGAATATCATTATGATAAAAGCGGGACAGTGGAAGTATGTGCCAAACAACGTTCAACGGGTAAAAATTTAACTGTTCGCAGGGACGAACCCGGCGATATGAGTTGGACGGACTTATGTCCGAAAGACCGAGACCCCGAACCAGAACTTATTATTGAACCCGTAACTGTTCTAATTGCGATTGACACGAGTGGAAGTATGTCAGGACAAGCGTTCATATTAGCGCAAAAAGCAGCGAAAGATTTTTTGTCGCAAATGGATTTATCGCATTGTTCAGTAGGAATAATTCGTGCTCCGCATGGTCCGAAATCCAAAGTGATATTGCCTCCATCGCAGAATGCGACAGAAATCGTGAAGGCAATTGATTCTTTAACAGATACTTGGGAAGGTGAACCTTTATTTGAAGTTATTAAAAACGAACTTGCAGATATAGACGGACAAAGATTTGCTGTTATCCTCACTGATGGACAATGGGGATCTGAAGAAACGATGATCAGACAGGCAAACGAATGTCACGCCGCAGATATACAAATAGCATCACTTGGATTTGGAAGTGTCAATGAACCTTTTTTACAAGCAATTGCGAACTGGGATATGATTATGACATCCCCGGAACGTTTTTCAGAATCCTTCTCCAAGATTGCGCAGGTCATTACAGAAGGAAAAACAGAATTACAAAGACGAAGTTAACAAATTTGTCCGTGAAATTCGGACTTAACCTTTACGTATCGCATTGCGGTACACAACAATTAGGAGAGTTTATTATGGCAAATGTCAGTCCAGAACAATTAGACCAGATGGCAAACGCAATAGCAAATTGCGGTGCTGATTTCGAGATGATTCGCGGCAAAGTTAACGCTGCGGTACAGGGGGCTGGAGGTGCGCAAATCCCCGGCGTTATGGAAGATGTTGCGGCAATTACAAGTGCTATTTCCGCAGCACGTGAAAAAGCGAATGCTCTTGCAGGAAAACTACGAGGAAAAGCCCAAGAAGTAAGGCGAATTCTTGGAGGTTGACTGTCCGGCACAACGACCGCTGAAAGAGTGTTGGCAGCAACGGCAATTCCGTTTGTTGCTCTCGCTCCCGGCGTTGCAATGGCTATGGATATGCAAAACGAAAACGTAAATGACACACCTGCCATTTATGAAGAGGTGTCGCGCGTCACCGAAACACCCGAAGATGTTGCCAAACATTGGGCAACCGAAAACGGAGCCGAAGTATCGTGGGCTGAAACCGTTGATGGAATCGAAATGGGAATTGGAGCAGCAGTTGACGCAAAGAAACGCAGAGACGAACAAAATTAACAGCCGAAGGATTTATCCTTCGTTTTAACAAAGGGCTTACAAATTACTAAAAACAATGGACTCCTTCATGCAACTCGTCATTTTCATTATCATATT
>JAITST010000096.1 GCA_031287585.1 Planctomycetaceae bacterium
AACGCGATGGACGCTATCGAAAAAGAGAACCCCTCGCTAAAAGGGGTTCTGCCGAAAGAATATGCCAAAGAAAAATTAGACAAGCAGTCGCTCGGCGGGTTGATTGACATTATCAGCACAATTGCACTCGGCGACAGCGTTTCACGTTCCAATGACGTACTCGGTCGTGTTTATGAATACTTTCTCGGACAGTTCGCACTGGCGGAAGGAAAAAAGGGCGGACAGTTCTACACGCCGCGCTGCGTTGTTCAGTTACTCGTTGAAATGCTCGAACCTTATGAAGGACGAGTGCTTGACCCGTGCTGCGGTTCCGGCGGTATGTTCGTTCAGAGCGAGAAATTTATTGAAGCGCACGCCGACCACTACAAAGGTAAAACGAAAGAAATCGATAAACTGTTTGAAAGCGTTGTATCCATCTACGGGCAGGAAAGTAACCAGACCACTTGGCGGCTATGTAAAATGAACCTCGCTCTGCGCGGGATTGACAGTTCTAACGTGAAGTGGAACAGCGAAGGTTCTTTTCTCAACGATGCGCATACTGACCTACGCGCCGACTTTGTGATTGCGAATCCGCCGTTCAACGACAGTGATTGGAGCGGCGAACTGCTCCGCACGGACGGGCGTTGGAAATACAGCCGCGAAACACCGCCGCCGTCCGGCAACGCCAATTATGCGTGGATTCAACATTTCGTTTATCACCTTAACCCAAAAGGCACGGCAGGATTTGTGCTTGCGAAAGGTTCGTTATCAAGCAAGACCAGCGGTGAAGATAAAATCCGCACCGCACTCATCGACGCGGGATTGGTGGACTGTATCGTCAACCTGCCGACGAAACTGTTTTTGAACACGCAAATTCCTGCCTGTTTGTGGTTTCTGTCCCGTGCCAAAGAAAGTAACCCGAAACATCCGCGACACGACAAAATCCTGTTTATTGATGCGCGGAATAAGGGAACGCTTATCAATCGCCGCACCCGTAAACTTACGGAGAGCGACATTCGCACGATTGCTGGCACTTACCGTAACTGGAAATCCGGCAAAGGATACAAAGACATACCGGGCTTTTGCAAGTCCGCTCTGGTAGCCGACGTTGCCGCACTTGATTATGTGCTAACGCCGGGTCGGTATATCGGTTTGCCGGACGATGAGGACGATTTCGATTTTGCCGAGCGGGTACGCATGCTCACTGCCGAATTGGAAGCACAAATGAAAGAAAGCGTTGTGATTGACAAACGGATTCGCGTCAACCTTGTGAAAGTGGAGGTGCCGGGCAATAGAGAAGGCAGCCAAAAATGAACAACAACGAAATCATTATCTATCAGACCGCAGACGGACGAACTAAAATTGATGTCGAAAAGGCATATCTCAATACCTTGCGGGGTATGAAAAATCTTACTTCGGAACTCCCCGCCAGTACGAAAGCATCATTCCCGATGTTAGAATACCGGGGTGTTTTTCTCGGATTTAAGGAACAGAATAAAAGCAGCAGCCCTGACCGGTAGGGAAGGTGATAACCAATCCATTCGCTACCGCTCCCGGCTTTTGTTTTGTAACAGCAGCCCGGAGGGGAATAAATTATGAGATAAAATGATGTATAATGACCCTTTGGCATATTTTATTACATTTACAGTACGTGGTTCGTGGTTGCACGGTGATGAACGCGGCTCCTACAAAAAAGGCGGGGAATTTATACCGCCTGCTCCAAATTGGGTTCGTATGGAAACGGATAAATTGAAAGTTCCGCCTTTCCTTCTTTCGATGATACAGCGGCAAGTTGTTGCAAAGGCGATTGAGGAAACGTGCCAATTTCGGAATTGGCAACTTTTAGAACAAAATGTTCGTACTAATCACGTTCATATAGTCGTAACCGTTCCAAAAGTGCCCCCCTCCCTACCGGTCGGAGCTGCTGTTACAGCCCTCAAAATCAAAACAAAAGCCCGGAGCGGTAGCGACGGAATAATAATTAGCGGCAGCGGCGGGATAATTAAACCGGAAAAAGTAATGTCCGCATTGAAGGCAAACGCAACACGATGTTTGCGGGAAGCCGGTTTATTTCCTGCCGACCAAAAACTTTGGACGGAACATGGAAGTACAATTTACTTATTTACAGAAAAAGCCCTTGATGCAGCACGTCGATATGTGCGTGATGGACAGTAGAGCGTGAGCAAAAACAAAAGCCCTGACCGGTAGGGAAGGGATAACCAATCCGGTCGCTACCGCTCCCGGCTGTTGTTTTGTAACAGCAGCCTCGACCGGTAGGGAGGGGATAGCAATAACCGAACTCGCCGAAAAAAATGCCAACGAAAACAACGGAGGAAACAATGAGTGAAGAGAAAGAATACGCGCTGTCTGATTTTATGGATTTCAATCCGTCAACGCCGCTCGCAAAGAGGACTGTGTGCGTTAAGGGCGGTATGGAAAATCTTACTTCGGCACTCCCCGCCAGTGCCAAAACACCATTCCCGATGTTAGAATATCGGGACATTTTTATTAGATTTAAGGAACAGGATAAAGCCGATGGAACTTTAATGAAGTAGGGGAAATTATGAGTATCGCTAAACGAAGAAACATAACTCCTAATTTTGATGCTCGCTTGCTAACCGAAGCGAACAACCTCTGTCCGTTTTGTGGCAAACGGTTGCTTGGAGAAAAAACAGGTCAATCTGTGAAACTTTACGAAATTGCCCACATCTACCCACACAGTCCGACATCTGAACAATTGGTAGCGTTAGAGAATGTACCAAAGTATAATGATGCCGAGTCATTTGAGAATTTAATAGCGTTATGCCAGGACTGCCACACAAAGCAGGACTTTCACACAACCGCCGAAGATTATATGCAACTGTATAACCTGAAGCAAAAAATAATGGGAGAGTCGAAGGCAATGGATAGTGCCTCAAATGTCCCAATAGAAACGCAAATAGGGGATATTCTACAAAAACTAAAATCCGTTGACACTACACTTATTTCGCCATTATCATATACTCCCGTTGCTGTAGAGCAAAAAATAGGACAAGAAAATAGTTTATTACGCGAGAAAGTTAAGGCATTTGTGGTTCAATACTTCCCTTTCGTACAAGATATGTTTGGGCAGTTGGATGGGATAGGAAAACAGAAATTCGACAAGATCGCTACCGAGGTTAAACTTTGCTTTCAAAGTATGGAGGAACAAGGATTGTCGCAAGAAGCGGTTTTTGACGGTATTGTCAAATGGATTAAAAGCAAAACACAAAGTCAATATGGTATCGCTTGCGAGATAATTGTGGCATTTTTTATACAGAATTGCGAGGTGTTCGATGAGATTACCAAGTAAAGTTACACCATTTAAGGACAGCACTCTTTCATTGCTTCCGCTTTTACTGAATGAAATCAGAGAACGGGATATTTCCCCCACGACATTGTTTGGGAAAATCAAAAATGAAGCCGCCGGAATTTCAAATTTTTTGGAGGCATTGGACTGCCTTTTTGTTTTGGGGAAAGTCAGACTAAACGAACAAACGGAGATTTTAAGTTATGTTGACTGAAATACAATGCGATAAGTTCAAATCCAACGGACAGCCAC
>JAITST010000199.1 GCA_031287585.1 Planctomycetaceae bacterium
TGTCGCAGCAAAATAAGTTAACAAGGATTTAGAGAATTATTTTGCTATGTTGCTTGGACGTGGCATTTTTTGTGCCATTTAACCAAAAGCAAAATCCCCCACTTATTTTTACACACCCAGTGTAGCGACTATCACTCACCTCTCGTTTTCACCAACGTTTCACAGAATTTTCTTTGTCAGTTGATGTCGCGTCGTGGGATAAGTCGTAGAACGCGGACAAACGGCGATTGTTTGGTGAGGTATATTCTATTTTTTTTCGCCCCCCCTTCTTTTATCTGTTAAAATGGCGAAAATAGACAATGCGCAAAGTTTGGGCAATTTTGTTTTTTGTAATTTTGCACTTTTTGGTCTGGTTGACCTTGCTATCGTGGATTTTCGGCTTGACACGATTTGACGTTTTCGGGTATAGTGACGTGACATGGTTAGTTGCGTTTTACTACGTTCCGCAAACCGTGTATTGGGAAAATTTCGCCCGGCTTGGTCTAACAGAATTTTATTATATTATGTCAATTCCCCAACAAATTGAATCGAGTTATTTGATGTCGTCACCACGCGCAGTTGCACTTCCGATTGATGTTTCGTCACGGAGGTCGCTCTCGTTAGAACTGGATTTTTCGCGTGCCGAAGGATCATCAACGGCTACACGTCCGTACTTGCTTTTTTCACCGATTCACTATGAGCCAGCTTACGCATACCCGCTAATCGTGTGGCTGCACGGGGCGGGTTGCGACGAGCGGCAAGTTACACGTGTGATGACATCTATGAGTATGCGAAACTATGTCGCGGTTGCACCACGCGGGTTTGAAGTCGGCGTACAGCAGGTTGAAAAACAGTGCAAGGCGGGATTCGGTAAACAAACGGCGGGGGCGTTGGATGTGAACGATGCGTTGGACGGGATTGACGGGAAGAGAATGTTTTACGACTGGTCGCAATCGCCGTCGTTACTAGGCGAGGCGGAGCAATCGGTATTCGAGTGTGTTGACCTCGCGGCGAAACGGTGTAACATATCACGCAACCGGATTTTCCTAGTCGGGTTTGACAGCGGCGGTACGATGGCGTTACGACTCGGAATGTTGCATCCCGATTACTTCGCGGGTGTTGTTTCGTTGTGCGGAGCGTTTCCGCACGGTAATTTACCGTTACGACAATGGACGGCGGCACGTCATTTACCGACGTTACTGACGGTAGGTCACAACAGCGAAGTATTCACGCCGCAACAAGCGAGCCAGATGTTGACACTATACCACTCTGCCGGAATGCCAATTATTGTTCGTGACTATCAGTGTGGACAAGAACTGATTCCCGAAATGTTGCAAGAAACAAACCGTTGGATAATGGAACGTGTTTGTGGGAGTGAAACGGATTCCTATGCGAATAGATGATGGAACAAATCATTGAAAATTTTTTAACCATAGAGGCGTGTTGCTGTGCGTCTGTGTCAAACGATGAGTTTAACAATTCTCGACATACCATCAAATTTGCAGATAGACCGTGATAAGATCACGGAGATAGTTGAACGCCTTGCCAAGGTATATGAACCGCTTCGTATCTATCTTTTCGGGTCATACGCGTGGGGAACGCCGCATCAAGACAGCGACTACGACATTTGTGTGATAGTAGAAAAAATCTACGAAAAACCCCGACAACGTTGTCACAAGGGACGTGTCGCACTTCTGGATATTTTACGTAATCAACCGATTGACCTGATAGTTTATACAATGAAAAATTTTGAAGCCGCACTAGACGACAAATCAACAATGGCTTCGTTGATTGATAGAAAAGGAGTTTTGCTTTATGCTTAATTCATGGTCAAAATGGTTGTTTCGAGCAGAAAACGATTTGGATTCTGCTCAAATTTTATTGAAACACGACCAGCCAAAGTTAGATATTGCAATTTATCTCACACAACAATGTGCAGAAAAGGTACTTAAAGGTTTCCTAGCGTTTCATCAACAAGAAATTCCAAAAACACATGAATTGGTTAAACTGGTAGATCGTTGTATGAAAATTGATCCGTCATTTCTCGAATTGATGGGTAAGGCAAACTATTTAACCCCAAACGCAACAGAATTTCGCTACACCGACAACTTTGATGAAGCCGAAAATCTCGCCGACTTGCTTCCTGAAATTGGTGACGTAGAAACATCAATTATGTTTGCGCATACATTTTTGATTACGTGAAACAGAAAATGCGGAACAATGATCCTCCGTGTTAAGCGTTTCACTGTTAATTCTTCGTAACCGTTCACGTTCATAACACAGTTTGTTTCAACGTAATGGATGCAATGAGCAAATACAAATTTTTAATAAGCACTTTTAATTTTATCTCTAAAAAATTTTTTATAAGTTCTCTCAAATTTTTAATTTTATATCCATTACACTCCTTTGCGTTTAACATTGTATGCTATGAACGTGAACGGTTATAATTCTTCTTTTCCGGTAAAAACCACGTGAGCAGACCAATGAGCGGCAAATAGGAGCAAACATCATAGACGAAGTCAAGCCCTTGGTGATCGGCAACAAATCCGAGCAGCGACGACGCAATCGCTCCCGCACCAAACGAAAACCCGAAAAATAATCCACCGACTATACCGACATTGCCGGGTATTAACTCTTGGGCGTAAATCAATATCGCCGGAAATGCGGACGACATAATCGCGCCGATAAACATACTCAACACGCACGTCAACCAAAGCGAGTTGACGTATGGCATCGCCAGTGTAAACGGTGCGGCACCGAGTATCGAAAACCATATCACTCGTTTTCTGCCTACGTGGTCTCCAAGCCAGCCTCCGAAGAGCGTTCCTGCGGCAACCGCAAAAAGGTACGCAAACAAAAACGCCTGTGACGCTTGTACCGACACTCCGTATTTTGCCATTAGGTAAAATGGTAAAAAAATTGTTAAACTCATTGAGTACATATTCTTCGAGAACACGAGCAATAATAGAAGAAATACTGACACGTAAACCAATGTCTTGGGAAGCGAAGAACGAAGAGAGGAACGTGAATTGTTCGTCTCTCTGGTGTTTGGGCTGACCTTCTTTTCGTTTCCCTTTTCCTTAATTTTTTGAGAGTACCAGATGCCCATCGGAATCGTCCAAAGAATAGCGGCGATAGCAAGTATGCTGAACCAGATGATATGACTTTGATGGGTCATTGCAACTGCGGCAATGAGCGGACCGAGTGACGAACCGGTATTGCCGCCAACCTGAAAAATAGATTGAGCAAGTCCGTAGCGGTTACCGGATGCCCAATATACAATCCGTGATGCCTCTGGATGAAGAACCGCCGACCCCACTCCAATAAAAACGACGGAAAACAAAACGATTGAAAAGTTATGCGATTGCGACAACATTATGATTCCGCCAAGTGTCGAAGTCATTCCGAGCGGCAAAGCGTATGGAAACGGATACCTATCCAAAACCCAACCGATGAGCGGTTGAAAGATAGAAGACGCGAATTGAAAGACCGCAAAAATCAATCCGACTTGGAATAACGTTAAGGATAGATTATGTTCCAGCAACGGAAACGCCGCTGGAATAATCGACTGGAACGTGTCATTAAAAAGATGGGCAATACAGCAAGACCACAAAATAAAATACTGCGGATTATCTAAACTTGAAACAACAAGTTTGTTTTTTGGCGATGGCATGATGCAAAAGGTATGTTTTATTAAATAGGAAAACAATCAAAATAGATGTCATCATTATAAAGTATTTTACAGTATGTTGTAAGGACGGTGCTATCATTGATTACTCGCCCTGTAAATTTTCCCCATTGACCATTTACCGCCGATTTTTTATAGTGCGTACCACATAGTCATTGCAATCAACGGTAAGAACAAGGATATTGACAGCAATGATAAAAAAAGCAATGTCCGAAACTCATTGAATAGGCGTGTCCCAGAATCATTGATATGATGGTCAATACCGCTAAAATTTCGACGTTTCGCGACATTCATCCATAAATTTCGCACACGACCAAAATCTTATCCCCACAAATTCCCAAATAATCAGGGACTACCTTACACAAATTTTCAACAGTAAATCCATAAGATTACGCGGGGCAATTGGTTTGGAGCAAAACGCATCCATTCCTGCGTTGCGGCATTTGGCTTCGTCTTCCATTGTGGCATTGGCAGTTAATGCAATAATCGGAACTCGTGCCAAACCGTTTTGTCTTTCCCAGTTTCTGATTTGCTGTGAAGCATCATAACCATCCATAACCGGCATCTGGCAGTCCATCAGCACGGCATTGTAATGACCTTGTTGAAATTTTTCCGTCACTTCCTTGCCGTTATTTGTCATATCAAAACCAATTCCGGCATTTTTCAGTATCCCTGAAATAACGATTTGGTTGATGTGATTATCTTCCGCAATAAGAATCCGCAGTTTTTTCAAGGCATCCGCATCCTTTCCAGACAATTCATTCAACGGCTTTTTTATGTCCGAGTTAAGTTGGATTCCAAACGGTTTTACTACCGCTCTTAACAGAGATGTATTTTGTATCGGCTTACTGACAAAATGCAGATTTAACGGATATTTCCATATTTTTTTACTGAAATCTTCTGAAAGCGGCATCAGCAGAATAATAGGCAGATGGCAGAACCGTTCATCTTGTTGAATCGAGTGAATCAAATTCTCTCCTTTTGTATCCGCAAGGTGTGTGTCCACCACAACCATAGAAAATAAAGTATCCGACGCTACTGCCTTCACAAGTTTATCGAAAGCGTCAGAGGCAGACGCAGATGTTTGTGTCGTAAAATTCCACGATTGGAATTGTTTAACCAGAACCGGACATTGAAAAACGCCGCTACTGACAATAAGAACCGGACGTACCTGAATTTTTTCAAATGCTTTGTCCATAGCCAGAACCACACTGTCGTCCTCGTTCGTTTGTCCCGACTCTGATTCAAGCGTAATATTGAAACCGAACGTTGCCCCCTTTCCCGCTTCACTTTCGACATAGATATTCCCGCCCATCAACTCAACCAATTTTTTGCAAATTGCAAGTCCGAGACCAGTTCCGCCGTGCGTGCTTGCCGTCGCGGCACTGGCTTGGGAAAACATTTTGAACAAACGCCCCTGACTTTCAGCAGAAATACCAATACCGGTATCAACAACATCAAAGCGAAGATGATATCGGGATTTCGTTACATCAATTAACGCTACACTGATTTGAACGCCGCCCGTTTCCGTGAATTTCAGGGCATTACCGACCAAGTTTATCAGGATTTGTCTCAAACGTCCCTCATCTCCGCGAACGAGAATAGGAATATCCTTATCAATAGACGCGACCAGTTCCAAATGTTTTCCTTCGGCACGGGCTGCAAGAATCCGCATAACAGAATCAACCATTTTGGGCAAGTTAAACGTTGCCGGACTTAATTCAAATTTACCCGCTTCGATTTTTGAAAAATCGAGAATGTCGTTTATCAAAAACAAGAGCGATTCGCCTGATGTCTTAATGAGTTGGGCATATTCCAACTGTTTCGGTTGGAGCGGCGTTCCCAGTAACAAGTCTGAAATACCTATGACACCGTTGAGCGGAGTCCGCATTTCGTGGCTCATCGTTGCCAAGAATTGACTCTTTGATAGATTTGCTGATTCTGCGGCTTTTTTTTCAGCCGTGTTTCGGACTGTCTCGTCAATACTGGTTTCAAGTTTTCTGACCATAATACCAAATGTCTTCGCCAGTTCTTCTATTTCGTCATGACTTTTGACAATCGCAACGTCAATATCCCAGTTACCGTTCGCTAAGCCGCGCACTAATTGCATCAATTGTTTCAACGGATTAGTAATCATTTTGGAAACAAACAGAATGATGGCAACTATTATCACCAAAGCGATACTGCTCATTATAACCGTAACAAAGAGTTGGTCATAAATATGACGTAAAGAATCAGTTTCGTTGATTCGTTTTAGTATCGACCAACCAATATGTTCAAGAGGTTCATAAGCACCGAAAATGTTTCTTCCTGTAATTTTGTCTTTGGTTAAATAGACACCGCGCTTACCTTCCTTCATCTGTTTGCCTACTGTCCGAACCATTTCTCCGTAGTACTTATCCGCAATTGAGTCAAATGTCTCTTTCATTTCCCAATTAAGGTGTTTTGGTGCGACGATAACCCTGCCAGCGGAACTGAACAGCATATAATCGGCTTCATTAGTAGAAATGCCGCGAATAATATCCCGTATTTCATCGAGAGAAACATCAATGGTTGCTACTCCTGAAAATTTTCCATCAATTGAAAAAGGAACTGAATAAGTACACATTAAAACGTTGCCGCCCCCTTCGTCGAAATACGGATCAGACCAACACGGTTTTTGTAGTTTTGCCGGCTCGGCATACCACTCCCATTCGAGATATTTTTTGTCCTTATAGACGAGTGCTAAATCTTTATAACTGTATTTTTCAACCTTTTTACCATCAACGGTCTCTGTCTCACGGACAAGATAGGGCGAAAGAGTTCCGTCTTGTGTTTGACGCTGCAAATTCGGAAAAGCGTCCGGTTCAAACGCAACGGTACTGCCGATGATATTAGGATTCGTAGCCAGCATCCGATGTATAAAAGCGGTGATTTCATCAATAGAATCGGGCTGTCGTACAATCATAAAGTCAGCCAAACCGTGAGCAACTTTTGAAGCGGTCATCAAAGTCATTTCGCATGCTTTGGCTTGATGCCCAACCGCATTGGCAAGGTCAAGGAACGTATCTTCACGAGCCGCTTCAATCCCCATACGGAGTTGAATAATCGTCATGGTAAAATAAACAAGTGCAACAGGAAGTATGATCATTAATATCAACTTCTGTCCTATTGGTCTCTTAACATGTGTTGTAGAAGATACGAATTTTTTCATCTAATTAGTTTAATCTAAACTTTTGCAAACGCCAAATTGCCCATGTTTTTCAGGTGGTCAAACTATGGTAAACGTATTCCCAAAAGAATGAACACTTTGGGGCAGTTGACACTGTGAAAAGCGTCATTATAACAGGGATGTTGGATTTTTGCAATTGTCCGGTTTAATAGTTTGCGGAACTTTTGTATCGAAGCCAAGTATCCCAACAGCATACTTCCACAGTATTATATCACAGCACAGACGAAAAAACACATCCCGAAACAAAAAAACAGAGGGATGCCAAAATTGTTTTCCTGCCGTCGGTCAAAATAAATATGAGCGGATACGAAATTTTATCAAACGGCACAAAAGAAAACAGAAAAACGCTGTTGCAGAACGGTAATATCAACAAACAACATTACTCAAACCTGAAATAAAACGGAAACCTGCCTACTGTTATTTTTTACCTTTTTTTCTCGTCGTTATTAGCGGTAGTGAATATGTTGCAGTTATTGATTCTTTTGGAATTTCTTGAATTGTTGAGGTTGTTATTATCATATCATTTGTTAATTGTGCGAAGATATTTAGTGGTTCTTCGATGCTTGCTTGCGCTGGTAAACCGACAAATCCGGCAAAATTTGGATTTTCTTCTGGTGTTTCATCGGAGGGCGTAATCGGTTCTTCCTGATATTCATTGCAGTGTGCCTCTACATTCGTTGGTTCATTATTTATTGGTTCGTTATTCAGTAGTTTTTCTATTGGAAAATCGTTACCGAGCATTTCTGCGGCTAGGTCTGATAGAACTTTATCACCATTGTTTCGATTTTCTACCTCTAAGTTGCCCTCTTCTGAATCTGGACTTAAGTTTTCCATTATTTGGTCTATTGTTTCGACATCATCGGGAAAGAAATTTTTTAAGTTGTCGTTGGTTTCTAGTGTCGCTTCACTTGTTGCATTTTCGTTTGAATCACTCGGTATCAGTTCAACCTCTTGGTCGTTACTACGTGTCATTTCGCTGATTATTTCTTGCGGGTCATACTGCGGAACATTTTCTGGCGGTTTGGGTAATTCTAGTGATTGGGAAATTGGTTCTGATAGGTCAGGCGTAATTTCCTGTTCCGTCTGAACTGCTTCACCCGATTCATTTGTGACTTCACCAACCGCGTTTTCTTCGCCATCAGGATTTTCTGCGTTTTCTCCCTCTTCCCCCTCATTTTCCTGAATACGTTCCGGCAAAAACGCCGCGTACTCACGCTCCGATTCTTCACGCATGTAGATGTCACGGAGGTAGTAGGCAAAGCCGCCACCCGCCACCATTGACGATGATGTAACGAAGAGTATGATTATGAAGTGTAACACGGGAAACAAAATAGTTGTTAGACAGAATTGGTATTGATTCAGTAAATTATTATACTACAATTTTTTTTAATGCGAAAGTTGAAAAATGATGTTTAAGGTCGTAAAAAGGTTGGTGGAGATGTTACATTCAACGTATCGACATCATTTTAATTTCCCTACTTACCGATGTATCACTCTATTTTAATATTGTCCGTCAGACTTAAACGAAAAATAACGGTTATTCCTTAACGTCAGTGAATGTTAAAATTTTCTGTTAGTAACGATTGTATCGTCAACAACTTAAAATCTGATTTTAACATACGACAGTTTCCGATTCTTGCGAGAGACGACTGTGTCGGTATGGTAATAAGTTTAGTATTTTTTGAATACATATTATACTACGCCGCATTGGTATGTTGGAAGTACGGAATTGAGCCGTTTATGCTTTACAATAGATAAAATACAAATACCCGGCAGTTTGCAACAACTTTTCCGGTTACAAAAAATTTTCCTTTTCCGCAAAGTTTGCGGATAAGTTAAATTTTGCAGGCACCCTAGACGATAGGGCAGTTGCTCGTATTACCGTAGTGTTAGTTTAGGTATTATAATCGTGATTACTTGGGATTTGTTAGCCCCAAAAAACTTTGCCGTCATAGAACAAGGAAGTGACTATGAACCGTTTTAACGATGTCCGCAGTTTGTTAGTTGGATTGACCGTCGCGACAGGGCTTGTGTTCCTGATTAGTGGTTGTTCGCCGCAACAGCATTTTTATCTGACATCCAAAGGTCGTGAGAATGCTCATTATTTGAATAAGGGATTGCAAATCGACTATCCAGATACGCAAGTTCCGTCAACGCCGGAAGTATGTCAGGCGGCGGCACCGTTCACTTTGAGCAATCCGAATCCGACAGAGATTTGGGATATGTCTCTCGAAGAAGCGATTCGTATGGCGTTGGCTAACAGCAAAGTTATTCGTTCGCTCAACTCTGTTTCGTTCTCGGCGCAAGGTGTTGGCGGCGTACCGTCAATGTTACTTTCCAACCCGAATGCGGTTGGTACGGTTTATGACCCGGCACTTGTTGAGAGTGACCCGCGTTATGGTGTTGAGGCGGCATTGTCCGCGTTTGACGCACAGTATCAGGGCTATCTAGGTTGGAAGAAAACGGACGAGTTACAGAATCGTCTTCAGGGTAATGGTAATTTGGCGACATCGCAAACAGATACTCTTGCGTTCCAAAATACGATTCAGAAAATCGGTATTGATGGTACAAAGTATTATGTTTCAAACGATAACTTTTATAACTGGGATAATTCTCTACATGGTAATATTGAAGGTAATAAAAAGTGGCCTTCGTCATGGGCTGCTTACATTGAAGGCGGTATCGTTCATCCGTTGTTGCAAGGCAACGGTATGCAGTTTAACCGTATTGCCGGACCCGGTGGTTCAGCCGGTTTTTACAACGGTGCTCTTATCGCCCGTATCAATGCTGACACCAGTCTAACTGATTTTGAAATCAACGCTCGTAACCTTGTCGCACAAGTTGAAGAAGCGTACTGGAATTTGTATTACTCGTATCATTATCTCGAATCGGTGAAAGCCGGACGCGATAGTGCGTTAGTGACTTGGAAACAAATTAACGCGTTTTACCAACACGGTCATCCGCGCGGTACAGCGAAGAACGAAGCCCAGTCGCGTCAGACTTACTATCAGTTCCGCGGGCAAGTTGAATCGGCACAGAGCAATTTGTTCAAATCAGAAAATATGTTGCGTTATATTCTCGGTCTTGCTACAACCGACGGTCGTTTAATTCGTCCTACCGACGAACCGACAATCGCACCGCTTCAACTTGATTGGAACAACATTGTTTGTGAGGCACTCATTCGTTCGCCTGAACTACGCAAACAGAAGTGGGTTGTCAAACAGCGTGAACTCGAACTCATCGCCGCGAAAAACTACTTGTTGCCGCGAGTTGATTTGGTCGCGAACTACCGTATCAACGGATTGGGTGAACAACTTATCGCTCCCGACGGCACACGTTCAAACGCTTATGGTAATATGATGAGCGGCGACCACGCGAATTGGACGTTAGGTATTCAGGCAAATGTTCCGTTTGGTTTCCGCAAGGAACTCGCGGGAGTTCGTAACGCACAGTTGAATCTCGCGAAAGCACGCTCGATTCTGCAAGAGCAGGAACATGAGTTGACGTTCCAGTTGTCTGATTCGTTCCGTGAATTGAGCCGTCATTATCAGTTGAGTAAGACGAATTTGAACGACCGTATCGCTGCCCAGGCGGAACTCGAAGCGACAAACTCCGCGTTTGAAGCTGGTACGACGACTATCGACCAAGTGCTTGACGCGATGCGACGTTTGGCAACGAGCGAAGTATCGTATTATCGTTCGCTTGTTGATTACAATGTTGCGATTACAACGTTGCACCAGCGAAAGGGGTCACTATTGGAATACAACAATGTTGGTTTGTCAGAAGGTCCCTGGCCTAACAAGGCATACTTCGACGCACGGAAACAGGCACGGAAGCGTGACGCGAGTACGTTCCTGAATTACGGTTTCACGAAGCCGTCAGTTGTCAGCCGTAGCCAGCACGCACAGTATCAGAATGGTTACAACTATTCTTCAAACAATAGTTATGAAATTAACACGTCGGGTGAAGTTGTAATTCCGGCATCGCCCTCAGTGGACAACGGTATGTCAATAGAAGCACCGAAACGACCGGAATCAGAGAGAACAATTATTGAAACAACGCCGGTTAGTACAAACGTTCCTGCCGCGTCGCAGTTGATAGCACCTGCGGTAAATGTTGGTAATCCGCAGACGCAAGCGGTGCAGGCATCGTATAGCCAAGCCGCGAAACCAGCGGCGAATAATCGGTACGTGCAAGGAAATGCGGCTTTGCCGAAATTCTAATCACGAAGTTTAATGAGTTTAAGGGGATGGGCGGCGCGGATTTCGACTCACGCCGCTTTTTTATTGCTTGAATCAGAATTGTAGATTGGCAGGATTCTGATTCGTTACCGAACAAAATAACAGCAACGAGCCATAACAGGTGCCGCCGCGTTACCGTCCGTTTGTGCGAGACATCGTTTTTCCTTAATGCAACCTCATTCCGGGTTTTGCTCCTTC
>JAITST010000229.1 GCA_031287585.1 Planctomycetaceae bacterium
CTTTCAAGGAGAAAAAGCCGGAAACATCAGTTATTCGGAAAACTGGCATTTTGACGGATTTCTGATTGATGCGAAAAACGGTGATTTGAAATTGGAAAATAATAAAAGGGCACCTCTAATAACTTGCTTCAATTTTTGACTCTTTGCTGTAATGAAGTAGTTTTTAATTGTAAAGCGGTTCAAAAATTTTCCGCTACAAAACAATTACTCGTCGGTACGTGACAGCAATTTGCAAAATCACAACGTCTTTTATCATCTGCCGCAAATCGGCAAACGTTCTCACAGTATCCTCAACTGCACTTATGCTTTCGGAACAGAGCAAGCAAAAAATACCTAGGTCATGAAAACATACGCTCTTGCCGTCTGAAAAATTGAGAAAGGGCAGGTAACATACTGTCGGTTTTAACCGATAAGCACTACCATTTTACCGTTCATTGTTGTAAAATGTATCGCGTTGTTTTACATATTCACCTCGTGACTTCAAATACCATGAAAGACATTGCTGATATTCTTAAATCTGTTCGTAAGATTGAGATAGTTGCTAATCGGGCGGTTAATGAATTGTTTTCCGGTCAGTATCGTAGTGTGTTTCGCGGGCGCGGGATGGAGTTTAATGAGGTTCGGGAGTACGAAGCGGGGGACGATATTCGCAGCATTGATTGGAATGTTACGGCTCGTGCCGGACGACCTTTTATTAAACGGTTTGTTGAGGAACGGGAGTTGACGGTTTTGTTTGCGGTAGATACTTCCGCGTCGGGGATGTTTGGTTGTAACCGGTCAAAAGTGGAGACAGCGATAGAGGTTGCGGCTACTTTGATGTTTTCTGCGATGAAGAACAACGATAAGGTCGGACTATTGACATTCGCAAGCGGAATCGGTTCATACTTTCAGCCGCGAAAGGGACGTGCGAACGTTTTACATTTGATACGTGAACTGATTTCGTGTGAGCCGGAAGTTTCGCCGTCGGACACAGTTTCATCGACAAACATCACCGCTGCACTCGACTATCTCAATCGTGTCGTTCGGCAGCGGGCGATTATTTTTTTGTTGAGCGATTTGTTTGTCACGGATTTGATTGGTGTTGACAGTGACGAGCCGGACATTGCGGTTTGGCATCATCCCGATAACAACCGGATGTTGAACGCGATTATTCGACAATACAATTCGGTACTCACGCCAACGCAACGTTCGTTGTCGATTACCACGCGGCGGCACGACCTTGTTGCACTGATGCTGTCTGACCGTCGCGAGACGGAGTTTCCGAATGTCGGAATGATTACGTTGCGCGACGCGGAGAGCGGCGAGTTGGTGACAGTCGATACCGGCAGCCGAAAAGTGCGTGAGTGGTTGGGACGGCAATTTGAATCGGTAAGACGGCATATCGGAAAATCGTTACAGCAAACGAGAACGGAAATATTGACGATTGATACTGATGGAGATTTTGTGAAGAGTTTACGAAAGTTTTTTGTGAAGAGAGAAGGGAAGCGATAGGAGATGTTTGACCGCTAATGAAGAAAAAAATTTTCTGTATTCTTCGTGCTTTCGCGGTTAAAAACTAAATAGATACAATGAGACTATACATAATCATTTTTCTCTCGTTTGCCGTGAATGTTTTCGCTGATAACACGCCGCTTACGCTTTCTAGCATCGCCAGCAACGACGGGCGGTTGCAGGTTAAGTGGGAACTGTCACTGCGTAATGTTCGTTTGTCTGATAATGTCACGTTGACGTTGCGTATTGAATACGCGGAGTCGATTCAGATTGATGTACCGGTTTTCGATTCTTCGCTTGGGGATTTCGATGTGACGAATATTTCGGATAACGTTGTCTCGCTGACTACCAGTCGCGAAGTTCGTGAGGTGCGGCTTACGCTTGTTCCGCAACACGCGGGAACGCTTGACGTTTGGCAAGTTCCAATATATTATCGGAATGCTGACCAGCCGGATACTGTGCTGACGTTGGTTTTGCCGCGTTGTCAGATTGAGGTTGCGAAGTCAATACCGGACGGCAAAGTTTCGCTCGACGAAATCAACGCCGCGTCACCAACGCTCGCGGAGTCGCAACGGTCAAGGTTTTGGATACTGGCAGCGGCAATTGTTGTGGTACTGCTACTGGCATTGGCAACGGCGTTATTGTGGTATCGTAAGCGGCAAATGTCGAACGACGAACCAACACGTTCGCCGCACGATATTGCGTTATCGCAATTACAAACGTTGTGGGAGTCGCGTCAGCACGAATCAGACATCCGCCGCTTCTTCATCGAATTGACTGCAATTGTACGGGTGTATCTCGAACAGACAACAGGCGTTCACGCACCGGAACAAACGACGGAAGAATTTTTGAATGAAATCGGGCGGAAGAAAGGACCGCAAAAATTGTTCGACACCGAAACGCAATCGCGTCTGCGGGAATTTTTAGAAGCCGCCGACTACGTAAAATTCGCGAGGGCAAAACCATCGCGGTTTGAAATTCAAACAAGTTTCGACGCGGCTGTACGTTTAGTAAAAGAATCGTCAACGCGGGAATACTTTCACCCGGAGGCACAAAGACGCGAAGGAAAAAAATAATTTTAGATTACAATGTAATGATGGTCACGGTTGAAAATCAGTAACCGTTCACAGTAAAAGTGTGTATTCTCTGCCCTTTTAGTGGGCGTTCCTTTGAAAGTGGTTTTTAGAAGATGACTAATAATGGGTGTGTAAAGTTTATTGTGGGATTTTTATATTTTCCAACAGTAATTCCATTGTTTTGAGTATATTACGGCGCAGATAACCGCCATCTTTTCTGCGCGTTGTTTTCTCCAACATGCCCCCGTCTGTTTCAACCGTCTTCCTACAAGGTTTTTACACGCCCCCTCCACAACAGCGATCCCAATCGCA
>JAITST010000242.1 GCA_031287585.1 Planctomycetaceae bacterium
ATGCTGGCGACAGAGCCGAGCAGAAAAAATGGCTGTCATCTGTGCCGCAATATACTCAAAACAATGGGACTACTGCTGGAAAATATAAAATAATTCCCCACTAAGTTTTACACACCCCGTCCGCTGGTAGTGGACGGGTATTGAAAAATATCACGGGCGGCGCGGATGGAAATTCACGCCGCTTTTTTTGTGTGTGAACGGCGGATGGGTAAAATAACCGTGTAGGATAAATCCTACGGTTAATAAAGTGTAGCCGCCGCGCGACTTAATAGCCGTTAAACGTCTCTGCAAATTTCAACCGTGTTCGGTAATATATCCCATCGACGGAAACTTTGCCTTTGCGGTTTCGATTTCCTCAAACGTGTACAACCTGCCGTGATTACACCCTTTGCAAAACTTCGCGGTTTTCTTCCACGATTCGGGGCTGTCGATATTCCTGTCCCAAAATGGCCACGTTTTGCACTGTATCGGGCGGTCTTCGTAAACACGGCAGCCGCGTGTTTTGTCATTGAACAATACGCAATCGCCGTTACCGCACTCAATCAGACTTTTACCGAGTCCGCGTACAGTTTGAACAAATTTGCTTGTGAACTGAAACGTCGTGTAGTCGAGCCGTCCCGCGATTTGTTCGATGTTGGCATCGGTAAGCCAAACGTAACCCGGTTCGCCAGTACAACACTGTCCGCACTGCGTACACTCAAACCGCAAACCGTCTTTGTACCATGTCATATTTTACTCCGCGTTGGTAAATAGTATTTGTACAATGTATCTGGGATACTGAAAATTGAGAATATACCCGATTTACGTTGCGATTACAAGCCGGATAACTCTTGTGCTTATCTTGTTTTTCCGCAAATTTTGCTCTTGAATCTTCGTCCGAAATTTCATACCATTCTTTGTATGAGACTCTACATTCCACTTACGTTGCTCGCCGCTTTCGGGCTTGTTAGTTCGATTGTCGGCTGTGCGTCGAATTATAACAACTCCGACGGCGTTCGGTTTTACGGACAGGCGAAGTACGGCGACGCGATTCAGTCTTTCCGTACCGCCAGTAATGTTGACCCCGACGATGCCGATATTTGGTACAACTTGGGAGCGACGTATCACAAGTTGGGTACGATTGCGCGTCTGTCGAATCAGCCGGAAACGATGATGCAGCAGTTCAAACTGGCGGAGGATAATTATCGTATCGCCATCGCGAAGAATCCCGAACACACCGCCGCGTATCGGTCGCTAGCGGTGATGTGGTGCGAAAGCGGACATCCGAAGGAGGCGTTTGAGTTACTCTCGCAGTGGGCAAATCGTTCTCCGGCGAACGCGGAGGCGAAAGTCGAACTCGCGCGGCTGTATCAGGAGTTTAACAAAATCGAAGACGCGGCAGTGTTGTTACAGTCAGCACTGACGGTAGAGCCGACAAACGCAAGAGCGTTACGGGCGAGCGGTTTTCTGAACGAAGCATCCGGAAGAAGCGACCTCGCGATGGAAATGTACCGGCGTTCGCTAGCAGCCGACGCGAATCAACAAGACCTCTCCGAGCATCTAACTGCAATCCAAAACCGAATCCAAACAACAGTCACCGCTCCGGTAATAACGCCGTACAATAATTCTTACGGAACAACGCAGTTGGCATCACCGGTAGTTGCTCCGTATAATCGGTAACTTACTATTCACGTCCGTCGGCAATCAAGTAGAGACACAGCATTGCCGTTGGTTTCAACCGACTGGAAATATCCGTAAATCTTACGACACTCATTTACCAAAAATTCTTCTAACCGTCCTTGTCTAAATTTATTTGTACTGTTACAATTATTCGGTATTGTTTTTTACTAACGAACCAACCAATTTTATTACAGGACAAAATTTACAATGAGTGAAACGTTAAAAATCGCCGTTGTTGGCGGTGATGGAACGGGACCGGAAGTGGTTGCCGAAGGTGTTAAGGTTATTAAGGCGGTTGCCAAGATTGAAAAATTCGATGTTGCGTTTGACAACTACGACGAAATTTGCGGAAATCGTTATCTGAAAGACGGTACGATTATTACCGATGCCGAAGTCGGGAAACTTCGTGAGTATCGTTCTATATTGCTCGGTGCAATCGGGCATCCTGACGTGCCGCCGGGTATTCTCGAACGCGGTATTCTCTTGCGGTTACGTTTTGAGTACGACCAGTATATTAACTTGCGTCCGGTGAAACTGTTTCCCGGTGTTGAATCGCCGTTACGTGACAAAAAACCGGAAGACATTGATTTCGTTGTTGTCCGCGAAAACACGGAAGATATGTACGCCGGAATCGGCGGCTGGCTCAAGAAAGGTACGCCCGACGAAGTCGCGACGCAAACTGCGGTTTACACACGAAAGGGCTGCGAACGCTGCATACGTTGGGCGTTTGAATACACGCAACGGCGTAACAATCCGAAGGGAAAGATGTTGACGCTCGTTGCGAAGACGAACGTGCTGACTTACGGACACGACTTGTGGTGGCGGACGTTTCAGGAGTGTGCGCAGGATTATCCTGACGTGAAAACGGATTACAATCACGTTGACGCATGTTGTATGTGGTTCGTTAAGAATCCGGAATATTACGATGTTATCGTTACAACTAATATGTTTGGCGACATAATCACCGACCTCGCCGGTATGATTCAGGGCGGAATGGGTGTCGCGGCGGGCGGCAACATCAACCCCGACGCGGGCGGGACGAGTATGTACGAACCGATGGGCGGCAGTGCGCCGAAATATACTGGTAAGAACGTCATAAATCCGATTGCGACAATCAACGCCGCTTCGATGTTGCTAGACCAGTCTGGTTACACGAAAGCCGCCGACAGAATTATGAAGTCGATTATGACTGTCACCGGTACAAAGATGAAATCGCAAGCCGCCGGAAAGATGGGTTATTCAACAACCGAAATCGGCGATTTGGTCTGTGAGAATTTGTAAGTCGGTCTTTGTGGTAAAAAATGATAAACCATAACCATCAAACTAATCAACACCGTGACATCATACCTAGACCAACTCCGTCTCGCTATTGAGACCGCTCTTGACCGTTTTTCAACAATGCCTGTCGGTTGTCCGTCGCAGTTGAGCGACGCGATGCGTTACTCGTTGCTCGCGCGCGGTAAGCGGCTGCGTCCGTTGCTTACGATTGTCGCGGCGGAACTTTGCGGCGGCAAACGTGACGACGCGCTGCCGGCTGCGTGCGCGGTTGAGATGATTCACGCGTATTCGTTGATTCACGACGATTTACCGGCAATGGATAACGACGATTTACGTCGCGGGCAACCGACGTGTCACGTTAAGTTTGGCGAGGCGAACGCGATACTTGCGGGCGACGCGTTGCAGGCATTGGCGTTTCAGACGATTGCCGCGAACAGTCCGTCGCCGACAATCGCGGCGGATTGTGTGCGGATACTCGCGGACGCGGCGGGATGTGCGGGAATGGTCGGCGGTCAGGCGGACGATATGCGGGAAGAACTGGGATTCAAACCGCCGAACGCCGAACAGTGGTTGTTAGAAATTCATCGACGGAAAACGGGTGCGATAATTCGGGCGGCGCTGGAAATGGGAGCAAGTGTAGCGGGTGCAAACGAGAACCAACGCGAATCGCTAAAAAGTTACGGCGAACATTTCGGGTTAGCGTTCCAGATAACGGACGACTTGCTGGACTGTTCGGGTAACGAGGCGGAAGTAGGCAAGCGTCTCCGAAAAGATTCAGAACAAAACAAACTATCGTGGACAGTGGTTCACGGAATAGAAAAGTCAAAATCCGACGCAGCCAAAGCGGTAGAGGCGGCGATAAAATCAATCGAACAGTTCGGTAATCCGAGTGACGCGACAAAACGAATCACGTATGAGGTACTGGTAAGTCAGGCACAAGGTTTACTGCAACGGAGGAAGTAGAGAGGAGTTTTTCGGCGTGGGGCAAGAGGTTTTTAGGAATTACTTTCTGATGATTTCCTTTTCGCTTTCCGGGAGTTCCGCCAAAACATACGGACCATCTGGAATCACCACGATTTTCGCTTCCGCACCGTATTTCTTCAT
>JAITST010000244.1 GCA_031287585.1 Planctomycetaceae bacterium
ATGCTGGCGACAGAGCCGAGCAGAAAAAATGGCTGTCATCTGTGCCGCAATATACTCAAAACAATGGGACTACTGCTGGAAAATATAAAATAATTCCCCACTAAGTTTTACACACCCCGGGACGAATTATTGTTTTACGGCGATTTACGTATTCCGACGGACTCAAATCCATTCATTCTGCAATGCTATCCGCATGGAAATGTACCTGGCGTAAAGTTGGGAACGGAATAATCTAATGAAATCTCTAAAAACTCTTTTTTAACGCGGAGAACGCAAAGAATCGCGGAGGAGTATTTTTTTGTAACTATTCTATTATAAATCATTACAAAAGATTTTCAAAATAAAATCTCTGCGTTTCTCTGCGAACTCTGCGGTTAAAATTGTGGTTTTTAGAAATGCCCCTAACTTCACTTAATGAATACATACATTCTGCCATTTCACTTAATTCTTCACTACTTAATCTCCGGTCTGTAATCCGGTTCGGTTTTGTACTTGACGTTTTTGTGACCTTTGTATGATGGGTGGAACTGGCAGTTTATGTCCAACCAGTTTGTTATTGTCAACTTTTCCGCGTCACTTAACCGCAAATCTTTGTGCGATGCTCGCAGACTTGCCGCATAGTCGTTGACCGCCGCGTTGTCCAGCGTCGTCCGTTGCCAACCGCAAATCATCGCCGCCAGCGGGCTTGTCAACGCTCCTGTCTGATACGGCGGGATGTACTCAATATTATTCGACGCGTTATCCTCGTCGCGGAACTTGCGGTTGCCTAGCAACTGACGTTTGTGCGCCAAGTCAATCAGCGAATTGTACGAAACACTGTAAACACCAACCGCCTCACCACGCAAGTCAACGCTTGACATTTGTTTACCGTCTTTGTTCGTACCGCCGTTCGTCCCATCGTGACACGCGACACAATGCTGGTCAAGAATCGGCTGAATCTGACGCTCGTAATCGAACACCATCTCCGCGTCATTCTGAAATGGCTGCGGCGACGGAATTGACGGATTACGCATAATACTCTTCGGTATCGCCGACCTGTTCGCGTTGGCAGAGACCACATCCGGCGTTTCGTGACAACCAACACAACTCCGCGTCTCGCCTGCGTTGTAATTCACATAAGTCCGCTCGGTTTGAATCGCACACAGATTTTTATCTAACGTCTGAAAATAAATCGCACGGTTAGCCGGCACAACAAAATGCGCGCTGCCATCGTCTTCTACCGGCACGATTCCGTGTTGCACTTTCACACTCAGAAAACCATTACCAATCGCCGTATGAGCCATTCCCGCACCATCGCCGCCGTGACTCTTCCGCTCACTCCACGGACGCGGCAATTGTTCGAGTATTCGCAAATACTTAACCTCGCCTCGTTTCACGTTGTCCATTCCAACATAAACATCCGTCACGATACACCGTGCCAAACCCTTCGTCGCGAGTTCGCTGTCAACTTGCATACCCGTCGGCACTGGCGGTTTCTCGCGCGGCACAAGCGGGAACGGCTCCCATAACGAAACCGTTTGGTCTTTCAACAAAACTGTTTCGTTGCCGTCACCATCGAGAATCGCCAAATTGTAACCCGTCGGCTCTGACCAAACCAGCCCCTTCGGTTTGTGAGCAACGAGAAAAAGTTCAGTCGAAATCGGATACGGGTTACGGAACAATCGCCCCGGTTTGCCCGTTTTCTCGTGATACCATTTACCGTCCGCGTTCTTGAAATGAAATCCGTCGTGAGCGAATGCCGCGACATCGCCAGTTACATAAGTCATCGCGTCGGTGCTGCGAATGTTTTTTGTCGTATCTACAACGATTACAGTCCCGACCGCGTTGTTAATCCAATGCGACGCGCCAAGCATAACGATTTTGTTCGGCTCACCGGGAATCGCCCGCGCCTGAATTTTCGTTTCAGGAAACGAAATCGTATTTCCGTAAACTTCAGCAGACCCGCTTCCGTCGGGATTCATACTCCACAACGCCTTACAGTTTCCCGCCGCTTTGTCAACGTACTCCCAACGATGATACAACACACGTCCGTCGCTCATAATCGTCGGTGTCGCCTCGCTAAGCGGACTGTTCGTGAGCGGCTTCATCGCGGAACCATCACCGTTCATCCGGTACAAATTTTTCACCGTGAAAATGTCGGGACTATCGCACAGAACGCCGTACTGACAACGTGTCGTCGCAAACACAATACCGCCATCGGGCAGATAACACGGCTCCATATCATCGGTTCCGTGATGATAGCCGCGCTGATATTTCCGTACCAACTCCGCTTCATTCGGCTCTGGAAACGTTAGTTGGTGAAGATTCGTACCGTCAACGTTGACTTCGTAAATCCGATAACCTTCGCCGTTTGAACGTTTGAAATCGAACACGATTCGTTTCGCGTCAAACGAAACGTCGAACCAACCGACAACGCCATCGCGTGTAAATTCCGGTACGATTTCGCGGACTTTTCCCGTTTTCAAGTTGAGCGCACAAAGTCCGCCGCCGGGCATCCAAGTGCTGTTTACATATTCCACGTAAATGTGATTGCCGTTGTAAGTCATTCGACGAATGAACAGAAGTTCGTCAATGCCCTTGTCGAGTAGTTGCTTCGCGGCGGCAGCGTTGAACTGAATTTCGGAATCCGCAACGGGCGGAACTTTCGGCACTCGCGGTTCGTTCGGACGGAAATTCTTTGTATATTCTTTCACTTCGGGAAACGCGGCTGGCTTGTCGGTAATCTGGAAGATAACGGTACCGCGTTGCGAACCGGTATCGAGTCCGACTTTCGTTTCAAGACGCGAAAATTTGCCGCCGAGTTTGAAGTGTAAAACAGAAGGAGCGTGCGCCCAAAAACCAAACGTGAATTTTTCGTCAGCAATCGAAAGCGGCTCGTTGTTATTATTCTTATCAACCAGAAGTTTACCCCAACCAACCCGCGAATCCGCAGGTACAAGAGAGGTCAAACGTACAGTGTTTCCGTCGTTGCTGAACAAAACCGGTTCAGCCCAAATCGCTTGGTCGCTGTCGTAAGAATCGCCGCCGTACGTAGCAACGAGATAAATGTCGTCAACTCCGGTCAAGTCAACACGCAAAGTTTGCGGTTTACTATCCGGCACAACAATTTTGGTAACAACCGGCTCAAACGCAAGAGCAGATGAAACGGTTAATAAACAACAAACGGAGAGATTGAATAGTAGTTTCATGATGGTTGGATTGGTTAGTTGTTGTGAAGTCGTTGCTGTCGGTTAAAACCGATAGCAAAATCTATGAGTAATCGAAGTTCCGATAACCTCTAGCGGGTACATTGTACCAGAATTTTTTACTACGTCAATTCGTCATCAATTTTTTCGGGTACATATTATTTTACTTGTCAAGGTCAGATTGCCCCGAAGTTACCGTGTCCGAAAACGGATGTTCAAATGTATTTCCCCGTTGTTTTTATTGTTCCATTGTGATACACTAAAACGTAATCAGATTGGTGACAGCGGTTCGGGTGATTATAGATGTAAACTCTTACTTACCAAAAAATATTTTTTGTGAACAGGTACTACGAATTTGGGAAGTTACTGTGTTTCGGCTACTTCAAGCCATTATGATTGGGCGATGAAGAAAATTAAAATGCATACTAAAAACAAAGAAAACATTTTATGGATAATACAATAGAAATAGAAAACGCCGGCTACCGGCAATTGATTTCGCAAATTTCGGAAACCTTTGTACACGGACAGCAAAAAGCCGTACTGACAGTCAACG
>JAITST010000264.1 GCA_031287585.1 Planctomycetaceae bacterium
TCCGGCACAGTCAAGTTCAGTGACGGCACACCAGTCAATTTTGGTAATGTCGTTTTCTGCAACGAAACACATTCCTACTACGGAACTATCAAAAGCGATGGTACCTACATCACCGGCGGCGTTAAAGAGGTCGAAGGCATCCCGGACGGGACGTACAAGATTTATCTTGCGGCAACGGAAGAGGTTGAGAATATTTACGGCACACCACGCGGAATAGAAGAACTCATCGACTATAAAGTCACGCAACGGGTTGCGGCGAAGTACCGGTCTTACGAAACAACTGATTTGTCGTTTGAAGTCAAACCCGGCTGCCCGAAGACGTATGATATTGTAGTTGAAAAACCGTAATATATTTGGCACACTTGAAATTTGTAATGTTTTTCGAGTGTTCATAGCGGACGGTAACGTGGTCGTTCTTCGTAATCTGATGCGAATGTCCTTTTTCCGGCTTCGCTTCGGGGTTTATCTGCACTTTCCAAAAATTCATTGATAAGCAGGTGATTATCATTTGTTCATTTGTTGGGTGTGTTTACAGATACATCACAACACTGTAAAGGAAATGAGAAATAAATGGTGTTGCGCACGGAGGCACAGTGGACACGGAGGGATTGTTTTTTAATTTTAACAAGAACCACGTGAACAACACGAACAATCAAAAATAAGAATAATCCCTACGTGATCTCTGTGCCTCCGTGCGCAAAATAATCAATCAATTTTCCCTATTCTTACCTACCAGTGAAAAATGACTTTGCAAAGTCGTTGTAAGTTGGTGGCATCGTATTGTGATTTTTGGGAAAGTACAGGTTTATTGTCACCTTGTCTAAACAAAATTCACTGCTCCCAGAACCTGAATTTGTTTGTCTTTTCCGGTTTTGGTGTAGTGGTTTCTTCTATTGATGTTGGTAGGGATTGTTGCAGACTTGGAAATGGGATTCTTGTTACTGACGGCGGACCGTTTAGCGGTCCGTCTATCCTTAGTCCTACTACTTGTTCTCCTACCTTTCCCAGTATATTACTGATGACCGGTATTTGCGAGCGGCGGTTACCTAAGTATGCCCCTAGCATTATGTCAACTTTCTGGTTGTCTAGTGATAGTTCGCCGTTGTTGCCTTTCAGTGTCAACGTTGTTCCTTCAAAAATTACAGGGTCAAGAATCGCTCGCTTACCCTGAATCTTGAAATCTATGTCGGCGGCACTGAACGCACTTGCTTCCGGTTCGCCTATACTTATCACTTGCAAAATTTTCATCATGAACGGTACATCGTACAAGTATGCGTCACGTAACGCCAGCCATCCCTTGCCGCTTAACGTTTCCAACTTGTTTCCTTCGCCGTGAATGTTTGCCGCGCCGTAAAGTTTACCAGATACCTTCGACTGTCCGCCGCCCAATTCTACCGCTACCTTTGCCAGTTCGCCGCCGTCGAATTGCGTTGTCAAATCGTATGAGAACGAACGGCTGACCAATACCTGTCCCGTCATCGTTAGTTTACCGTCGAAGATGTGTCCCGTCATCGGATACGCAACGCCGTTATTCGCACGGGGTACTGCCGCCATCAACGCTGTACCGCTTCCAAACGGATCGAGAACTGTCGGTATCTCGGCAGGACGTTGACGTAACGGTAAACCGTTTTGGTCAAACGTTGATACCGGCGGTTGCAGAGTGTTTACTAAATTACTGTTGTTACGATTGTTGTCCTGACCGCGAAACAATGTTGATTGTCCGACTTGTGACGGAACATTCCCGTTACTCTGAAACGGTTGAACATTTGGCGACGGACCGGTCTTGCCGAGTTCGATTACGTTTTTTCGACCATCGTAATAGAATGGTCCCGTTATGTCAGTCAGTTGAAAACCGTTTATGTTCATCGTTTTCAATCCGAGCGAACCGCTGATTCGCAAGTCACTCGCCTCACTAATTCCCGACAGATACAGTTTCCCGAAAATGTTACGCACAGGCAAACCAAGTACTGCGTTGTTGCGATGCAGAATAATTCCCAAATCCCACGTCGTCCGCATAGCAGAATTTTGCGAAGCCGACTTTGAAAACTCAATCACGCCGCTCATATTCACCGGTTCCTCGAACGCAATCCGTTCCGAGATAGCACGCAAGTTCGGAGGCATCGCGTTTTGTAGTTCACGGTTCGGCGGTAACTGGTCAATCGTTATCGGGTCGAGACGAATCCGCCAACTTCCGTCCGGTGCGAAGTTACACAGAAAACCTGAATTGAAAACCGCGTCACCGTTCTCACCGCGAAACTTTTCAATTTGTACCGTACCGTTATCGTGATAATGAATCTTGCCCGTAACGTTTTCAAACTGGTACGGAAAATCAACAGGGCAAACCGAAAAACCGGCACTCGGCTCGGCATCGAAACTTATATTCAGACGCTTTGTTGCGGGAATGAAAACGATAAACGCGTTGTCGATGTTGACTTTCCCCTTCGCACCAATGCGCCGAATAATCTCACGATGATTATCATTCGGAAGTGCCGCGAGAATCTGCCCGTCAATCGGCAAGCCGTTCGCCTTCACGTGCAACAAAAATTGTTGCTGTCCGCCCGAACGCGGATTTTCAGCAGGCAGAAAGTGACCAGATAACTGTATGTTCGCCGTTTCGTTTCGCCCGCAGATGTCGCGAAAATCCCAACTACCGTTTTCCATACGAATCATTCCATAGATTTCCCGTAACGGATATTTGAAATTTTCATAAACAATTTCACAGTTGTCAAGTCCGATTTGTAACGTGTGTTTGGGCGGCTGATTGTTAATCGACGAGGCGATTTCAAACACCGCGTTCACACTACCTTTCGGTGAAAACTGATTGACAATACTTCGATATCTCTCCGGCAACATCGCGAGTAACTTTTGATTTATCGTGATACCAACACCGCGAACAGTCGTCACACCGCTGGGCTGAACGAGTAAGTTGTCGTACTCGCCGATAATGCGGAGTTGCGGCGTGTCGCCAGGTCCGGTTTCAAAGTCAAACGTAAACTTCGGAGGTTGGTTTGGTTCGGTTGCAAACGAAAGTTTACCTGATAAATTACTTGCCTGATACGGAAAATCTAGGTAGTTGAACGATGCTTTACGTCCAACCAAGTCAATTCGATTGACTGTCCAACCGCGACCATTCCAATAAAAACTCGACTCGATATCGGCACGTCCTTCAACTTCAAAGCGGCTAACCAACTTCGCGGGTGCTGGCGGTAAGAACGGTAAGATATGTTGGACGACTGACGTGTCGATGTCCATATCGCGAACCGATGTCGTGAGCGTCGCGTTACGGATGCTGAATAAACCTTCTTGACGATAGTTGATGGTAAGACGTGCGGAATCGTTTGACGCGGTAACGTTATCGAACGCGATAGAATCGTCGGTACAGAGGAAATGTCCTTTGAGTTGCGTGAATGTTTTGTTCACGTGTTTTAGCGTGGCGTGTGCTTGCGAAAGGAAGCCGTCAACATTAAACTTCACGCCGAACGGTCGCTCCGCAGCACTCGCAACTCTGAATCCGAAGTCGATTCTGCCAGCGAAGGTTTCAAGTGTTTGCAACATTCGCTCGTTTGGAATTTGCTCGCGTCCGAACGGTAAGAACGTGAGTAGTTCGGGAAACCATTCGAGTTGTCGTACAACGCCGGCGAATTGCCAAACGTTGTTCGTCGTATCGACGTAGCCGCTGACTTCGAGTTGTTGGACAAACGCGCATTTGGAGGTTGCCCTGATTTTCCAAAAATTGGAAGCGGGATCGTTGGCAGTGTTAGTAACGTTGGCAGACGCGACGGTTACGTTGCTGGTTTTGTTATCAGTTTTGTTGACTTCCGATTGAACAACTTGCGACGGCGGCGTGATTTCCGCCATAACGTTGTCAACACGTATGATACGTTCGTCACGCCGGCTCTCGTCGGAGTAACAAATTGTGCCGTCGATGATTTTGGTAACGAAGTCGATTTTGTTTGACGACGCTTGCGGGTACAACGTTTCTAACTCGTTGATATTACCGTCGATTGAACGGGTGAGATTGACAAGTGGACGGCGTAAAGTAACGCCGTGAATTTTGACATCGTTATTAAGATATGATTTGAGTGAAATCGGGCAATCTACGTAAACTTCGTCAATTTGGAGAACAGGGCGGTCGGAAATTGCGTTCTTGTTGCGCAACACGAGTCCGCGAATCATAATGCCTTTGTTTTCAACAAGTTGAACGTCGTCGAGTTCGATTTCGAGGTGCGGATATTTTTTCTGTAATTCAGCATAGACGTAACGGTACAACTCGGTATCCAGCCGCCGTGAAGCCACGACAACCAAAACCGCCGCAATGAGCAACGTCAACAACATTCCCCACTTAAAGCATTTCCATATACCAACTAACGACTTATGAATGATAATAACCCCCTGACAGCACAAACAGAATTGGACAGGTATATGGTACAAAATTCAAAGAAAGCGGTCAACGGCAATTTAGGGAAAAAGAAAGTAAAACCGACGGCAATCGAATGTGTATAGACAGGGCATGCCATGTCTATACTTGCCTGGTGATGTATTCTTATCCGTGTTCGGTGTATATTGACAACATCTATCAAATTTGTTACCATTTACCCGCTCTTATCTAACACCTATTAACCAATTCACTACAAACAATGTCAGAACTATCATACCAAAAATGTATCAATCCCGATTGCGCCGCGACATTTGGGATTAGCGAGACGCTTCATTGTTGTCCTACGTGCGGGGCTTTGCTTGATGTTGAGTATGAATGGTCGCGGTTGGCTCTGCCGCCGCGTCTTTCCGACTTCGAGAAGTATTGGAGTCAACGCAGCAACCCGCATCGCTTCAGCGGCGTTTGGCGATTTCACGACTTACTTCCGTTTGTCCCGCTTGAACAATGTGTCACCATCGGAGAAGGTCAAACTTTGTTGCAGAAGGCAGACTTCGTTGCACCATACGCCGGTATGAACAACGGTCGGCTGTTCCTCCAATACGAAGGGCTAAATCCGTCCGGCTCTTTCAAAGACAACGGAATGTCGGCGGCGGTGACTCACGGTCGTACCGTCGGCGCGAAACGTGCCGCCTGTGCGTCAACAGGTAATACCAGCGCGTCGCTCGCGATTTATTCCGCCGTTACGAAGTTGATGCAGTCGGTTATCTTCATCGGCTCCGGCAAAATCGCATACGGCAAACTATCGCAAGCGTTAGACTACGGCGCGAAAACGATTCAAATCGACGGCGATTTCGACGACGCGATGGCACGGGTACAGGAAGTATCGAAGCAACTCGGTATCTATCTTGTCAACAGCATAAACCCGTTCCGTCTCGAAGGACAGAAAACGATTATGTTTCGCGTACTCGAAGCGTTACGCTGGGAATCGCCGGATTGGATTGTCGTACCGGGCGGCAACTTGGGGAACTCCAGCAGTTTCGGAAAAGCGTTCATCGAACTGCACAAACTAGGATTGATAAAAAAAGTACCGCGTCTGGCAATCATTAACGCCACTGGCGCGAACACTCTCTATCGTTTAGTCGAACAGGAAAACGTGACGTGGAACGGCGGTCGTTACGACAAACAACGTGTCAACGGATTCTTCGCAAAGATGGATTCGGAAGGACAGCGCGCGTCAACGATTGCGAGCGCGATTGAGATAAATAAACCGGTAAACCTGACGAAGTGTTTGCGGGCGATTGACTTTTGTAAAGGAGTTGTACGCGATGTGACGGAACAGGAAATCCTCGACGCGAAATCGCAAGTAGGAGCGGGCGGACTCGGTTGCGAACCGGCAAGCGCGGCGAGTTTGGCGGGAACGCGGAAACTGGTAAACGAAGGAGTAATTGGTCGTGACGAGCGTGTTGTTTGCGTACTGACCGGTCACCAACTAAAAGACCCGAACGCAACAGTTGCCTATCACGGACAGGACAAAGAATTTTTTCAAAAGGTGTTGGGCAGCCGCGGGGTGACAACGGCAGAGTTCGCGAACAGACCGATAACGGTGCCGAATGATATTGAAAAGATTATTGAGGTGTTGAAGTAAAACACGCTCGTTCATCGGTTGAAACGAAGGGGCAACACAACGATTATTGCCGTCGGCTTCAGCCGACGGATGAGTATTTACAACAACGACACCGAAAGCATTACCAGCGGTTCTTTACCTTCCGACACCCAGCGTATTGAACTTGCCATTGCCGGAATCAGTAGAGTGTCGCCGCGATTCAGGGGTTCTATTCCATCGGGGTCGGCATCGCGTCCTGAATGGGACATTGGAGCGGTTCTTCTGCCCGCAGTGAAAATCACTGACGCTGAACCGCTCACTACCGTCCATATCGCGCAGCGATTATCGTTACGCAGAAACATCTGACTTGTTGTCGTCCAACGGTCAATCTTGAACTCGTCGCACCAAACTAACGTCTCTCTATTCGCGTCCAAACTTTTCGACGAACGTTGCGGGCAAATAATTCCGACATTGTAATCAATCGCCTTAATTGCCTCCGCAACGTGTAACTCGCGGGAATTGCCGTTCGCGTCTTTTCTATTCCAGTCGAACAACCGAAACGTTGTATCACTCGTCACCGCGACCTCCGCCGCCAGCACCCCTTCGCCAAGTGCGTGAACAACACCCGGCTTAATCAGCACGCAGTCGCCCTTGTTCGCCAGAATCGGATTGAGCAACTCCGTAATCGTTCCGTTTTGAACTGCCGTCTGAACCTGTTCGGGCGTACAATGTTTTTTGAAACCAGCGTAGTAATGACTGTTGACATTCGCATCCAGTATAACCCACGCTTCAACTTTTTCCGGCTCGTCGATTCCGAGTTCGCAGCAAACCGCGTTATTCGGGTGAACCTGAACCGACAAATTTTGCATTGCGTCGAGGTGTTTGAACATCAACGGAAAACGTTTCGGTTTACCGCGCCGCAAGTATTCGTCGCCGAGCAACGTCTCCGGATACCTTTGGAGAAGCATCTCCAACGAGTTACCACGCAACGGTCCATTCGTCACAATACTCTCGCCGTGTTCGTGGTCTGCAACTTCCCACGATTCCGCAACGGTATCGGTAGTTATATTTTTCCGCCCAAACAAGTTCGCCAATTTGTGACCGCCCCAGATGTAATTCTTATAAATCGGCTTAAACCGAAACGGATACAACGGTAGTTCACATTCAAGTTCTGCTCTCGTCATTAATACTCACTGTAAAAGGATTTTGTATCGCAAAAGAAAAACAACCCGGACAGCAACGATAAGTGATTAATTGCTTGCCGCTTACTCTACGTTGTTATTTTAATTTTGTCACCATCTAAAATCATTCTACCATTAATCATGACCATTGTGAATAACAACTTCATAGTTAAATTCTGAAAGTTTTTGTGGTGTTGCCTGAAACACAACTCGTTACATTACTTATTTGCCAATCAATTTGCAGTTTCCAAAACACGTAAAGCCGCGAACAATTTCGGTCAATCTAAAATGGCTATGACATTTTTGCGTAGTTGTTTTGTCTTTCGTTTGTCTGTGGTCTCTTTTTTATTCTCATTGAGTTTTCACCCAAAAGTTGTGTTATTTGGTCTTGTAGTTTATCGTTTACATCTATGCTTCTGTTGCTTGTCAGTTCCGCTACTCTGCCGTCTGTCAGACGTATATGCAACAACAAATTTATGTCGCCCGGACTGCCTCTTAAAATTTCGTTTAGACTTTTCAACGTTGAATCGTTGTGACGTTTTTCGTCTATTACCACTATCAGTTCCTTCATAAACTTTCGTCTCGCTTCCGCAATTGTTAGCAGTTCATTCACTATCAAATTCACGTTGCCGTCGCCATCCTCCTGACTTCGGCTTTTGTCTATCTTTCCGATTGCAAACAGTATCGCGTCATTACGGAACAACGTTTGATATTTCATATACTGTTCAGGCCACGCGATTGACCGCATTGAACCGCTTATGTCTTCTATCGTTAAGTTTACGTACTGACTTAGTTGTCCGGGCTTTGGATTGCGTATTGACGCTATTTTTACTTCGCTAATCATACCGGCTATTACAACGTTCGCCTTGTCCGGTAAGAACACTGCATCTGTAATCAGATGTGTGCGGAATGGTTTGAATATCGATTCGTATTCTTGCAGCGGGTGCGATGTCAGGTAGAATCCCAATATACTTTTTTCGTTCGCCGAACGTTCCTTTTCTGACCACTCTGGAATATTTTGTAACGTTTTCGGGAGTTGATTTTTCGCCTTGTTTTTTTCGTCTGATACCGTATCGCCAAACGCGCCGAACAGGTTTCCTTGTCCGTGTTTTTTATCGTCCGCTGCCGCAAGTCCCGCTTTGAACGCCGCTTCCAAACTTTGCATCAGTTGTGAACGCGGTACCCCAAAAGAATCCATTGCTCCCGACTTAATCAACGCTTCACAAACCGATGGCGAACAAATTTTCGGGTCAACACGCTCACAGAAATCAAACAGGTCTTTGAAGTTTCCGCCCTTGTCGCGTTGTTTTATTATCTCACCGGACGCAATATCACCACAACCCTTTAACGCAGACAACGCGAATACTATTTTACCGTTCTCACCTTTCTGTTTCTCTACTTTGTACTTCACATTAGACCGATTGATATCCGGCGGCACTATCTCGATTCCCATTCGTTTGCAATCATCGTAATGTTCTACCGTTGCGTCTCTGCCGGAGAAATTTCTGCCGGAAATATCGCCGCAAAGAAGTGCCGCCATAAACTCTATCGAATAATGCGTTTTCAAGTACGCAGTCATATAGGCAATGAATGCGTAAGCGGTCGAATGAGATTTATTGAAACCGTAACCCGCGAACTGGATAATCAACTCAAA
Organism: Planctomycetaceae bacterium; assembly: GCA_031287585.1. Taxonomy (GTDB): domain Bacteria; phylum Planctomycetota; class Planctomycetia; order Pirellulales; family Thermoguttaceae; genus UBA8133. Next base: position 8,817 of record JAITST010000264.1, read on the forward strand.
AATGGCGTTTGATTTATCTTCCGCCAATCCATTTTCTTTTGCACCCGCGATAAACTGCTCGCGATACTTGCTGAAATCCTTCTTCTTACTGATTGCTTTAATACAACCATAAGCGTCACCGAGCGGAATCTTACCGAGCCGGTTCAAAATCCGCATTATCTGCTCCTGATAAACCATAACACCGTTCGTTTCGCCAAGAACATCTCTCATTACGTCGTGGTCGTACTGTGCCTGCTTTCTGCCATGCTTCACATCAACATACTGGTCAACCATCCCGCCATTGAGCGGACCCGGTCGATACAACGCATTAGTCGCGATAATGTCGCGGAAGTTGTTTGGTTTCATTTGTTGCAACAGTTGGCGTATGCCGGCACTTTCGAGTTGGAACACACCTTTTGTTTCACCACGGCAAAGTAAGTTGTAAGTTTCCTTATCATCGAGCGGGAATCTATACGGGTCAATTGTTTCACCCGTCGTTTCTTTCACAAGTTGTATCGCGTGGGCAAGAATCGACAAATTGCGGAGACCTAAAAAGTCCATCTTAAGAAGTCCCGCTTGCTCAACATCACAGCCCTGCCATTGCGTTATAATACCTTCTTTTTTATCTATCGTTAGCGGCACGTATTCCGTAAGCGGTTTGTCCGCGATAATCACACCGCAGGCGTGAACACCAGCATTTCGCGCGAGTCCCTCGATTTTTTTTGCAAGGTCTATAAGTTCTTTGATTGCCGGTTCGTTTTCATAACGTTTTCTGAGTTCCTCGCTTTCTTCAAGGGCATCATCTATTTTTATATGCGGTACCGACGGAATGAGTTTCGTGATATTGTTGACATCGGCAACTGTGAAATTCAACACACGACCAATATCCCTGATTGAATTTTTTGCCGCCATCGTTCCAAAGACACCGAGTTGGGCAACGTTGGTTTCGGAATACTTCTCTTTTACGTAATTGAGAATTTCGATACGGCGGTCCTGGTCAAAGTCAATATCAATATCAGGCGCCTCTTTTCGGTTTTCGTCGAGGAATCGTTCAAAGAGTAAGTCAAACTCCAACGGACAAACGTGCGACATATTCAGCGCGTAACAAACTAACGCACCAACACCGCTCCCTCTTGCCGTCCGATGGATTCCGTTTTCTTCCGCGAATCTGACGAAATCCCAAACGATGAGAAAGTATGTCGCGAAGCCAAGTTTTTTGATAACGCTTATTTCACGGTCAAGACGTGCCATTACTTCGTCGGTCAGTTCGCCGTTCACCATACGTTTCGGGTTGTCTGCGTAACGGTGTTTCAGACCGGCGATACACAACTCGCGGAGATAGTCGTTCGGGTCTTTGTTGTCAGGCGGTATGAATGTCGGAAAGAAACGTTTGCCGGTTTCGATGTTGAGGTCACAACGCTCGGCGATTTGTACCGTTGTTTCGATAGCGTCGGGAGCGGATTGCATCGCGAGTTTCATCTCCTCGACAGTTTTGAGATAAAACTGGTCGCTATCCATTCGCTGACGTTTTGCGTCGGAACGTAAAACCTGACGGCGTATGCAAGAGAGGAAGTCTTGCGATTCCGCGTCTTCGTGCATTACGTAATGAACGTCGTTCGTTGCGGCTACGGGGATACCGAGTTGACGTGCGACTTTCAGGCAGCCGACTAACGCCGTCTTCTGTATTTCGAGACCCGCGTCTTGGAGTTCAATGTAGTAACGGTCGCCGAAGGTTTCGCGATACCACTGGGCGAGTTCGGCTGCTTTGGCACACTCTTCACTTGGGTCATTGAGAACGAGTTGTGCAAGGCGACCTTTTACGCAACCGCTCAAACAGATAAGACCATCGTTGTATTTTTCGAGGAGCGAGTGGTCGATACGTGGTTTGTAACGAAATCCTTCGGTGTAAGCGATTGACGCAAGTTTGAGCAGGTTTTTGTAACCGGCGTGGTTCATCGCAAGGAGCGTGAGGTGACTGGTTTCTTTTTGCGTTTCGGTGTTGTCTTTGATGTGACGCAGCGCGACGTATGCTTCGTAACCAACGATGGGTTTGATACCAGTTTTTTTTGCTTTGCTGTAAAATTCAAGCGAGCCAAACATATTACCGTGATCGGTAAGTGCAATCGCGGGCTGCTCCAATTCCTTCGCGCGTTTGAGCAATGCGTCGATAGTACCAACGCCGTCAAGCATAGAGTAATGACTGTGAACGTGAAGATGAACGAATGACATAGTATAGTATATTGATTAGGAGTTGAGATTTGAAGATGAAACAAATTTGTTCCACAAGATAGTACCATAAATCCAGACAAAATTCAATCGGGCAGCGGCTTTTATCACGTGTCGAGAAACCACGCGGATAATAGGTAACGTAGTCCGTACTCCGACGGAATTACACTCGTCGTCAAGAAACAACGCAAATCCTTACACCGTAAGGGGGATCTGAAGATGGGTATTATAAGACGGCTAATCATAGTCCCGTTGGGGACGGAATATCGATAGAAAACAAATGGTAAAAAAAATTCAGTCCCTATCGGGACTACAAACTTGGCGATGTGAATACGCAATTTTTAATCGTGTTCGGTACAATTGGCTATCACATCAGCATCGTCGTTATCTCTTTTCTTCCTAACTTTACAAAATCACTCACCGACATTTGTAATTGATTTCCGTTTTTGGATTCTATTATTATCTGGTCTTTTGCCAGTGCGTTTCC
>JAITST010000311.1 GCA_031287585.1 Planctomycetaceae bacterium
GGACGAAGAAAACGTTTGAGTCAAGAATTTTTATATTTGATGGGTTATTAGAAGTTGCCTATAACAAAATAGCGGGAAAAGTAGCCGCTATTAGAGATTATGTTTGTAATTGTTCAGAAAAATTTAATTTAAGGGGTAGTAAAACGGCAATTTTTGTGGATAATATATACTTGTTGTTTTTCAGACGATTGTCTGATTGTCACGTGTACACACTATTTAGAATAATTGAGGAATTAAAATGAGTAAACGGTTATCAAGTATGACAGGTTTTACACTTGTTGAGTTGTTGGTAGTAGTCGCGATAATAGTGATTCTTGCGGGTCTGGTCTCGGTTGGAGTAAACAGCGCACGTTCGTCTGCCAGACGTATGCAATGTCAAAACAACCAACGCCAAATCGGTGTCGCGCTGAAAACATTTGAAAACAAGACGAAAGGACGCTTACCCGGTTTACGGGAGACAAAGGCGGGAGTGACGATGTCGTGGGCGGGCTGGTTGTTGCCGTATATCGAAGAAAACGGGAAATACGACGAGATAATGAATAGGATGTATCGCGTTGATGTGACTGTTCGCCAAGGCTATTCACCAAAGGGAAACATTCCGGTATTCGTTTGTTCTGTATCGAATATTGATAATGAATTGCCGTTAAGTTACGTTGTAAATTGTGGACCTTGCAAGCCTTATAACAGCCAAAGACCATCAATGCCTTTGACGAATCACGACGAAGACAAAGCGTTCTTGTTTTCGGTTAATATAACGAAACGTTGTGATGTTTCAGAGATACCCGACGGTACTAGCAAAACGGTATTGTTATCAGAAAATTTGTGGGCGTGTTCGTGGTGGTGTGATCCTGTGTGGGGTGATACTAAGTATACTGTGGATAAGAGTAAAACTTATATCGGTGTAGTATTGAGTATAATCGCAGATACGGGTTTTGTGTGGAATGGCAATTTTAATAATAGAGATAATGGCGGATACAAATTATATAAACCAAATAACCCAAAATTGCGAGCAAATTCGCGCAGTGCCGGAGTTGGTGAACTTAGGGTACTTTTTGTGCCGCCTACACAAAATGAGGAAGCGTATGGATGTGCTATTCCGTCATCCAACCATCCCGGACAGTTTTGTGTTCTCTACGCAGATGGTCACGTTGAAGTTATGAACGATGACATTGAGCCGGAAGTCTATATTAAAGCAGTTTGTCCGAACGATAAACTATTAGATAAAACCAAAGCCAATGGCGGTTTTCGTGATGATTGGCAATAACTCCAAGCCCATAGATTCGCATAACTCCGTCGGCTAAAGCAGACGGCAATACTCACAACAATTACATTGCCGTCGGTTTTAACCGGCGGCAAAAACTGTTGAACAAACAAAAAAGGCGGGATTCTAAACCCCGCCCTCAATTTGAAATACTAAATTCTTTTTTCCGAACTTTACTTTGTCTCTTGTACCACCGGTACAACCCAGACCTTCAATTCGCTTTCTATATCGTTGCCCAGATATATCCTTACTGTGTATAGTCCGAGTTCTTTTAGCGGACCTGCCAAACGGATTTGGTCGCTCGTTAGTGTCGTGCCTTCCGCACGCAACGATTTCACTATTTCGTCTGGACCAACCGAGCCGTACAAATGACCTTCCTCGTTTGCATTCGCTTCGATTGAAATGCTCTTCTTCTTCAAGTCGTCCGCCAACGCTTGCAAATTAGCCAAACGTTTACGTTGTATTTCTACCAGTTTCGCCTTGTGTTTTTCTACCATACGGCGATGGTGGTCGGTTGCAATTGTTGCGAGACCTTGCGGTATAAGATAGTTTACCGCGTAACCGCCCTTTACTTCAACAATTTCACCCTGCTTACCAAGCGGGTCAACAGTTTGTATCAGCAAGAGTTGAACACCGCCGGTATCGCCCGCCGGAAGACGCTTACAGTTGCGAAGATATTTTCTCGCGCGTTTGTTACGTTCAACATACATTGTCATAATTTGTATCCTCAAAAAAAATAAAAAACGTTGTTATGAATATAGTAAAAAAGTACAGTAAAACGATGCTCATATTTGTTTCTAACAACAAAAAGTTAGAACGGAACATCGTCACTACCGCCGAAGTCATCGTATGCTTCCATCGGTGGTTGCGAGTTTTGTTGCTGGCGTTGCGGCGGTTGCGAATACGAACCCCCGCTGCCGCGTTGCGAATCGTTACGACTACCGACCAACTGCAACTTTTCTCCAACAACTTTCAGTTTGCTCCGCTTCTGACCGTCCGCATCCCAAGTATCAAGTTTGAGCCGTCCTTCAATCAGCACCGGCGACCCTTTCGTCAGATACTCCGACGCGATTTCCGCGTTACGACCCCACAACGTAATGTCAACGAACGTTACCTCTTCTATCTTTTCACCGTTCGTACCTTTACGAACATCGTTGACCGCCAAGCCAATATCCGTCACTGCCATACCGCTCGCGATATGCCTCAATTCCGGCACTCTGGTCAAATTGCCCAGCAATATAACTTTGTTGTAACTAGCCATAACTCGAAAATTGGTTAGAGAATGTTAAAGACAAACCACGAAAACTACAAACCCTTTGCGTCAACGACAATTTCGTCGATGTCCGCAACCGGCACTTCCGGTGTCGGTTCTGCTATTTCCGTCGTGCGAACAATACCGCCTGAACGCGCATGTTCGACAATCGGGTCAACAAGTTTCGGCGGAATACGCACGAAAATGAAACGGACGATAGTGTCACTAATTTGGAAAAGACGATTCAATTCTTTCAGTTTCGACGTGTCAGACTTGAAGTAGGTCAGCCAATACGTGCCGCGCTTCTGACCGTTAATCGGATACGCAAGCCGCCGCTCTTCCCAAACGCGGCTAACCAAAACTTCGCCGCCAACCTGTTCAATGTTCGCCGCAATTTGTCCCGAAACTTCGTCCTGATTGCGTGTGTAAGCATCAGAATCCAGAATGAACAACGCCTCGTAAACTCGCTCTGTAATCAATTTTAACTCCTCATATCAAAGGGTGATGTCGGTACAGTAAACCGTAGCCGATAAACTACCGCGTGACGAATTTGTACTACTTGTACCCTTCAACAAACGCTACAAAACGTTTGCCGCCGCCACGCATTACTGTCCGTTGAACTTGTTCATCGCTTCCGTAGTTTCGGACGCAATCCAGGTTTCAACGGCATCCGCTGCCCGCTTTAACGCTTGCGGGAGCGTTGATTGTTCGTTATCCAAAAATCGGGCAAGGACGTAATCCGCCGCGTCAATATGAGCGGGCGGGCGACCAATCCCGAAACGCATTCGCGAAAATTTGTCGGTAGCCAACTGTCGAACGATGTCCGCCAAACCTTTCTGACCGCCAGCACTGCCGTCCGGTCGAAACCGCAATTTCGCAAACGGCAAATCCATATCGTCACATACAACCAGTAAATCAGCGAGCGGCATTTTGTAAAACCGCACCGCTTCCGAAACACTTAACCCGCTACAATTCATATAAGTTGACGGGCAAAGCAACTGAACAACTTTGTTGCCAATCGCCGCTTCGAGTAATTCACCGTGAAACTTCGCCTTCGGTTTACCCTGTGTCCACCGCGACGCAAGTTCGGCAAGCACCATAAAACCAACGTTATGCCGCGTCGAACGATATTGTGCGCCCGGATTTCCAAGCCCGACAACGAGTTTCATTGTAAAAGTTTAAATTGTAAATCACGCAAGACCGTAATACAATCGTCCCATCGTTGCGGAACAAGTTGTAACGGGACATTGCAAAAACTCATTCTCCTTCTTCCGCGTCTTCCTTCTTGCGGCCGATAACTTCCGGCTCATTCTCGCCCGCTTCGCCGCCTTCTTCGTCTGGTGCTTCGGTTTGAGCAACACAAGATACAACCGCTAACGTCACATCTACCAACGATTTACTACCTGTTGGCAACTTTATGTCGGAAACCGTTAATACCTGATTAAACTCCAAGTGATTGATATTGACCGCGATTTTTTCCGGTACGTCCGCAGCTTCACATTCCAACCTCAATTCGTGCAGCAACAGTTTAACAACGCCGCCCTCTTTAACACCCGGTGCTTCACCGTGCAGTTCGACTGGCAACGTAACCTGAATTTTTTCGTGTTCACTCGCGCGGGTAAAGTCCACGTGAAGAACGGTAGTTCCCCAAGTGTCCCACTGACAAGACTTTATGAACGCTTTTTCGTTCAAACCGCCCGCAAGAGCGACAAAACGATTCCCGTGACGAATCGCCGCGTCAATTTCGTCCGCCTTAATAGACAAACTAACAGTATCTTGCTTGTGACCATACAAAACAGCCGGTACAAACCCGCTCTCACGCATACGCCGATTACGTCGTTTGCCATGCGTATCACGAACCGAAACCGTCAATTGAAATGCTTTAGCCATTATCCCCCCAAAACGTTACAAAAAAACAACCGGACATAAAAAACCGCAACCGTCCACCAGTCACGAAAAAACGAGAGCACAAAATTATGACCGATTCCCCAAAAATTTCAACCCCCCCTAGATATAATTTTTCTGAAATGTTGTAGAAAATGTCGTGCGTGAACATTTGAAAATACAAATCAGTGTCTCTGTACTGTGGCGTTACCCCTACAATTGGTATATTTCCTATGTTCGCAACTATCTATTTTGCCTTATTTACATATTTTCTGTAATAGTTAAAATTCCTCAACCGTTGTGCCGATAGCCGGCTCACTAAATTTCGCATCCGGCACGCTGGAATTATTGCCGTTTGTAAAAATATGTTACCCACAAATCAACTGTTTGCTTTACGAAAGGAAACCCTGTGACTTCCGTACCAAAACCAAAACGCAAGAACAAAATTGTTACTCCCACCCCTGTTTCAACCAAGAACGAGGAGGATGTAACCATTATTCCAATGTTCACTCGCACTGAAACCGCTACCGCTGCTAACGATGTTACGACGGTTGCCGCCCCGCATAAGAAACGGAAACACAACAAGAAAAGTGTATCTCATAAGTCGCGTAAGAAGCCGTCGCACTTGCGGAAAGGGATTCCCGCCACTGAGGAATTAGATGATTCATTGTTCGAGACAGATGAGACGGACGTGTTGTCGTTTGTGGACGAAGAGGTTGTTTCGCTTGAAGAATTTGAAGAATTGAGCGGGAACATTCAGCCGCAGCAAACGTTGTCGGACGAAATTCAAAAAATTACCGAGAGATTGAACACCAATTTAGAATCGGAAAAAACGAAAACCTCCGGTAAACGTCCGAAGGTTCAAAGAAGACGACAAATCGACCCAACTACGTGTGAACGCGATTACACAAGCGAAGAAGTTGAGTTTATGAACGCTCTCAATGACTACAAGCGTTCGAGTGGAAGAATGTTTCCGACTTGTAGTGAGGTTTTGGAAGTTCTGAAAAATTTGGGCTACGCGAAAACGGAACAGTAATTGAAATTGTTTTTTACACGTGTAAACCGCATCGTTGCCGTCGGTTAAAACCGACGGCAATACATCATAGCAGTCGCATTGCAGTCGGCTTCAGCCGACGGAGAATAGGTCACGCAGCGGCTACACTTTATTAACCGCAGACTTTAGTCTACGGTTGTTTTTTTCCCCCTCTTTACGTTCACCCGTTATCCCCTTATAATGGGTTGCTCTTGTCAGCGTTGTGTTGACTACTTTCATATTTTTATATTTTAATATTTTGCAAAGGAAACAGTTTTATGTCGAAAGAACCTTACAAAGTTGCTGATATTTCGTTAGCAGATTGGGGTCGTAAAGAGATTATGCTTGCTGAAAACGAGATGCCGGGCTTGATGGCGTTGCGTCAGAAGTATGGTAAGGACAAACCGCTTAAAGGTGCGAAGATTGCCGGTTGTTTGCACATGACTATTCAAACGGCGGTGTTAATTGAGACACTTCAGGCACTCGGTGCCGAAGTTACTTGGAGTAGTTGTAACAAATTTTCAACACAAGACCATGCGGCAGCGGCGATTGCGGCGAACGGTGTTCCTGTTTACGCATGGAAAGGTGAGACCGATTCCGATTTCGATTGGTGCATTGAGCAAACGATTATATTTCCCGACGGTAAGCCGCTTAATTTGATTCTCGACGACGGCGGCGACTTGACGTTTATGCTGCACCAACCGAAGTACGCCGATATTATCAAAGGTGTCAAAGGTTTGTCGGAGGAAACGACCACAGGAGTTCATCGGCTCTACCAGATGTTCGCAAAGGGGACACTGAAAGTTCCGGCGATAAATGTGAACGATTCAGTGACGAAGAGCAAGTTTGATAACTTGTACGGTTGCCGCGAGTCGCTGGCGGACGGTATTAAACGTGCGACAGACGTGATGATAGCGGGCAAGTGTGTTGTTGTCGCGGGTTATGGTGATGTAGGTAAAGGTTGCGCACATTCGATGCGGACTTATGGTGCGCGGGTTATCGTTACAGAAATCGACCCGATTTGTGCGTTGCAAGCGGCGATGGAAGGTTATAGCGTAATGACGATGGAAGAAGCCGCACCGCTCGGCAACATTTTTGTTACGACGACCGGTTGCCGCGATATCGTTATGGTACCGCATTTGGAAAAGATGCCGAACGATGCTATCGTTTGCAACATCGGACACTTCGATTGCGAAATTGATGTTGCGGGACTTGAAAATGTGGCAGGTATTAAGAAGGTGAACGTGAAACCGCTTGTTGACCGTTATACATTCGAGGACGGACATTCAATCATTCTGCTCGCGGAAGGGCGGCTGGTTAATCTAGGTTGCGCGACGGGGCATCCGTCGTTTGTTATGTCGAATTCGTTCACGAACCAAACGTTAGCACAAATCGCACTATGGAACGCAAAGTCAGGCGAGTACCCGATTGGAGTACACATGTTGCCGAAGGTGCTGGACGAAGAGGTTGCACGTTTGCACCTACCGCATTGCAAAGCCACGCTGACGAAGTTGACAAAGGCACAAGCCGAGTATATCGGTGTACCAATCGAGGGACCGTTCAAACCGGAGTATTACCGGTATTGATGGAGGTCAGTCGGCTTGAGATTAAAAGTAGAGACGTTGCGGGTAACGTCTCTACGATAATCAGTCGGCGATGAGGATTCGTAGCCATTCACTGATAATGGCATTTCCGCCTCACTTTAATTCCCCAACACCATTATCGCAACATCCGCATTATTATTGGGGTCATCGGTTATACTTTTTTGAGCGTTGGTGTCTATTGCTATTCTTTTGTGGATTTGCCAGCACTTGATTTTGCATAGTTCTTCAAAGTCGTTAATTGTCAGGAAGCGGACATCTTTTGTGTTGTACCAGCGGCGGTCAGTGTGGAAGTCAACACTTGGGGCTTTGCCTTCATCTGATAGTTGTTTACGATACTTGTGATAACCAAGATTCGGAAAACTTACTATACATCTCGTCCCGACACGTAACATCTCGTCCAGTACAAACTCCACATCTACAACCGTCTGCAACGTCTTCGACAACACCACTATATCAAATTGCTTATCAAAGAAATATCCCAGTCCCTTGTTCAAGTCCGCCTGCACAACGTCCAACCCGCGCGCGACCGCGCGCGAGACGTAACGTTCGTCGTACTCGATACCAACAACCCGCTCGTGTCCGCGCAGCCGCAACCGTGTCAACAACCCGCCCTTTCCGCAACCCAAGTCTAACACCTTCGCTCCCGCCGGTATCAACTCCAAAATCTGTTGGTAGTCGGTTCTCGCCGGTTTTTGCGCAAACTCTTGTTCTAATGTTAAACGTAATGATTCCGTTTGTCCAGAACCGTAACCCGTTTTCCTGCCCGGTTCAAGACGCTGCTCGTCCTGCAAGTACATCAAGAAATTGCTTACCATTTCGCCGTAAACTTGCAAGTCGTTTTGCAACAGAAACGCATCGTGACCGCACTCGCTTTTCACGTTACAATAACTCACCCGCTTGTCGCTTTTGAGTAACGCAGCCGATAACTCTTCCGACAAAAACGGAGGGAAAAGCCAGTCAGTCGAAAAACTCATTATCAGCCAACGGCATTGTGATTTACACATCGCTTTCGCGAGTTCGTCGCCCGTGCTGCCGAGGTCAAACTTATCCATCGCCATCGACAACGTGAGATAACTGTTCGCGTCGAAACGTTCGACAAACTTACGTCCTTGGTGTGCGAGATACGAACCAACTGAAAATTTCGTTTCAAACAACGTGTCTTGTAGTGTTTCTTTAAGTGTCCTGCTGACATTTTGTTCGTTATTATCAAACTTCTTCCGCATCGACTCAATCGAGAGATACGTGATGTGTCCGAGCATTCGCGCGATTGCCAAACCTGTTGACGGTATTTCGTTGAACTCGTGATACTGACCGTTGCGGTAGTTCTGGTCGCTCGTAATTGCGTTACGTGCAACAATGTCGAACGCGAGTGCTTGACTTGTGAGGTGTGCGCCGGTTGCGAGTGGAACAGCACCGGCGAGACGTTCGGGATAACGTATGCTCCATTCGAGTGTCATCAAACCGCCGAGCGAACCGCCGATGACAGCGAGGAGTTTCGGTATAGCGAGGTGGTCGATTAACAGCCGTTGCGATTCGACAATGTCACCCAACGAAATTTCGGGGAAGTCGGTAGCGTAAACTTTGTCAGTGAGCGGATTGACGCTGCCGGGACCGGTAGTACCGCGACAACCGCCAAGACAGTTCGGACAAATAACGTAGTACAAATTGGTATCAATAGGTTTGCCGGGACCAACCATAATTTCCCACCAACCTTGGTCATCGTCGGCAGTATGCGACGCAACGTGCGAGTCGCCGCTTAAAGCGTGACAAATCAAAACGGCGTTATCGCGGGCGGAGTTAAGTTCGCCATAAGTCTCATAAGCAACATCAATTTCTGCCAACCGCCCCTTCCACTGCGGCAGTTTACGAACATCAAAAGAAACCTGTTGTACATAACGTAACGGTTGCGAAGACCGAACCGCGTCACTACTATCAAAAAATGCATCCATATAATACAAACAAAATTTAATTACAAAATCAAAGCGTTAGAACAAACAAAAAACCGGAAAAATTATAATACCTGATATCAGAGTTGTCAATTCCATCTGGTTGACGTTGCGGGCGTGTGGGGGTGTGTTATTGAGACGAACATGCTAGATATTTTTATTTGATTGTGTTATATTGTTGGCTTGTTGTTTGACTGTTTTTTATAACATCCTCAACTTAATTATGTACCGATGAAACGTTTCCTGTTTGTTGCTCTTATTGCTTTATTCACTGTTGTTCCCGCTTTTTCTCAGGACAAAGCGATTTCTGCTGGCAAACTGTTTGTGTCTGACGAGGATTTTTTTGTTAGTAATAATATAGACGTTTTGTTGCTGGAATCTTTGCGTGGTAAAGACATTGAACCTTCTCCCATTTGCAGCGACGCTGTTTTTATTCGACGGGTTTTCCTTGATTTGATTGGTACTTTGCCGACATCCGCCGAAGTACAACAGTTTCTCAAAGACAAGAGTCCTAAAAAACGCGCCGCACTTGTTGATAAGTTACTCGCACGCGAAGAGTTTGTCGATTACCGAACGATGAAGTGGTGCGACTTGTTGCGTGTGAAAGCGGAATATCCGATTAACTTGTGGCCTAACGGTGCATTGTGTTACTACAATTGGATTCGCGACGCGGTTCGTACTAACAAGCCATACAACGTTTTCGTTCGCGAATTGCTCCTGTCCAGCGGCAGTAATTTCCGTGACGGGGCGGCGAATTTTTATCGTGCAGTTCAGGCGAAGGATGCGGAAACATTAGCGGAAACTGTTGCTCTAACGTTTCTCGGTCAGCGTATCGCGACGTGGTCTGATACGCGTCGGGCGCAACTTGCAACGTTCTTCTCACGTGTTGCTTACAAAGAAACCGCCGAATGGAAAGAGGAAATTGTGTATTGGAACCGCGAGCCGCTCAATGATAGTAACGTGACATTTCCCGACGGTAGAAAGGCGAATGTTTCGCCGAATACTGACCCGCGGCGTGTGTTCGTTGACTGGCTTGTGTCACCGAACAACAAAGATTTCAATCGTTACATCGCGAACCGGATTTGGTTTTGGATGTTTGGACGCGGGATTGTCAACGAGCCGGACGATTTTGGTGACAACAACCCGCCGGTTCATCCCGCGTTACTTGATTATCTCGCCGACGAACTTGTGAAGTCGAACTACGATATGAAACATTTGTACCGCTTGATTGCGTGTTCGTCAACGTACCAACAATCGTCGCTTGCACTGAAAGACAACGAGCGAGCGGAAACGCTGTTCGCGGTTTATCAGATACGGCGTTTGGACGCTGAGGTGTTGCAGGACGCGATAACGCAAATTTTCGGGGCAGCTTCGGGCTATCACAGCGAAGTACCGGAGCCGTTCACGAATATACCGCGGCGATACCGTTCGATAATGTTGCCCGACGCAAGCGTGACAAGTTCGTTTCTCGAAATGTTCGGCAGACCAACTCGTGATACCGGTATGGAAAGTGACCGCAATAGTAACGTTACCGAATCACAACAACTATTTATGATAAACTCAACAGAGTTGAACGATATGGCAAAAAATCTGGCACGCGGCTATCGTAATAGATTGAACGGGCGTAATCAAAACGAAAGAGGTGTTCTGCTTTACGACCTCTGGTTGCGAATCCTGTCGCGACCGCCGTCGGCAGAGGAATTACTAAACGTAGGCAAGTTTTTCCAAAACCGCTCACGTTCACCAGAACAAGCATTCCAAGACGTGATTTGGACGCTAGTTAATACGAAAGAATTTCAGTGCCGACATTGAAGATATTTCGCAACCATCACCGCATTACCACTGGAACCCGAAATTCACGTTTCCTGAATTTACTATTGATCTCTCCGTGATGTACGCGTCGTAGTCGAAACTTATTCTTGATGTGCCGCGTTCGTTCAGGAAAATTCTGATTCCGGCACCCAAGTTTACATAACTGTTACCCAACATTATTCCCTGCATTTCCATCGCGTGATCACTCTCCAAACCTTCAAAGTGCGAGACACTAACCGCCGCCGAATCTTGCAACGTTGCTCCGTACTGTATTCTCGTATTGAGCGTGAAATCGTCACCGTTTCCTAGTACCGACCTCAAACCGAACCTTGCAATTGTTCGCGAGTAATCCACCTGATTGAAACGTTGATTGAACAAACCGCCGGTCTCCGAAAACGCTTCCTGACGCGATGTCTGATGGTCAATACCGATAATCGGTTCTAACAGCAACCAACCTGACCAGCGGAACGGATGCGACAACTCCGTACTGAATCCGAGATTTTGTCCATTGTAATTAGCCGTATATTTACTTATCGCCGCCAAACCAGACAACGTAAGCCGTTCGTGCCGCGTGTAATCGTAGTCCGCCATACTCCAACCAATATACATCCGCAATTCAGTATTAAGCGGAAGATACGCGAGAGCATACGCACCAAGTTGGAAATCGTTTGATTCGACTTTACCGTTCGCTTGTGTCATCTGCGGTGACGCATAACCGAATACCGCACCAACACTAAAATTGTCGAGTAGTTCTTTCTCCAAACCAAGTGTGAATCCGGAACGGACAGTGTTGTAAGTACGAGCGTTACTATCACCGTAAGTCTGCATATCACGGTAGTAAAAATCAATCCACGTCTCACGCGGTCGAACCTTGAACGGAATCCGTGACTGTCCAAGATAACCAACTTGCGGACGATAACCCGGCTCACGGTGCACCATTCGTTTGAACGGACTTAACCACGCCTCCGACTGTGCCAACGAAACCGAGTTCGCGCTAATTTCCGTCGTCATATTTTCAAGAGCGTTGCTAACGCCGTTATCATCATGAGCACCAATATCTATCAACAGGTTACTAAATTTCGCGGGCAAAGCGTCCATTCCTTCAAGCATACTATTAAACGCTTTCGCAATTTCCCGCTGATTACTCGTCTTACTTGCGTCTGCGAATGTCCATCCGCTACTGCCATACCGGAGATAATACTCATAATTATCATTCGTAAAACCTTGCGAAAGTAGCATCAAGAAACGCGGTAGTATTCTTTCGACACCATTGTACGTATGCGTAATATGGCTGTCTCTGATTTTATTACCGGTCATCGAGTTGTCCGATTCGATAATCGTATAAGTCACGCCGCGTTTGTAAGCATCGGCAATGTTCATCTGTGAGTAGTCGATCGTAAGACGCACTTCTTCCGTCATTGTCATATTGCCGTTAATCTGCAACTTGTCACTTGTATGCTTCTGTCCAAGCGTCGAGTAGCCCAAGTCAACACTGAAAACACCTGAGAATGCAATTTCAGGACTATTGAGCGTCAACGTACCAACACGATCTTTCACAGGTACTACCGGAGCGATACCGTTAGCAGAAACCAAATTACCGAGATTGTCTTGTGCAGCCCTAAGTACCGCACTGTCCGGCGAAATACGTCCGAGCAACGTCATCTTCTGTGCGGAGATTGTACCATTTCCGGCAATTCCGCCTTCGGAAAGTACCTTGCCCGCGTCATCATACGATGCCTGTACCGTGAAGTTTGCACTGTCACCTAAACTTGCGTTTACACCGGCGAGACGTAACGTTCCGTCAGCGATTGTTATCTCGCCGTTAAATTCGTTCGTACCTTGCAACTGTAAGAACCCCGCACCGTCTTTCGTTAGCGAAACACCGTTTCCCGCCGCATCCTGACCAGCGATAAGAACGCCGTTATCATCGTAATCACCAACGATTTTTAACGGTGCATCGAAGTAAACGTTACCTGAACCTTGAATAGTGAAATCAGTGTTTTTCTCAAACGTAATTGAGTAAGAGTTATTTATCTCAAAAACGATGTCGCCGCCGTTGGTCGTATCGAACAGGACTTGTGTACGGGCAGTTAGCGCGTCAAGGTTTGAACCGGCAACGTGAACCGCACCAGACAACTTCGTGCTTGTGTTGTTGTCGAACAACGTGTTACCGACAAGCGTCAAATCACCGCCCGCGTAAATCGCGCCGCCCAAGCCGTCGGACGTGTTTCCTCTGAAAACGTAACCGGAACCCTGTGTCGAACTATCGAAGTAAAGGTTCGCGCCGTATTCCCATGGACGAGCGGCACTTCCCGCTTGCATCTCAATAGCACCGCCGTTGTTTGAACTTATTACACCGGCTATTGTGAGTATGCGTCCGTTTGCGTCGAACGTCAAATCACCAGCCGGACGTTCAAGCCATTCCGGACGGACATTGTGGTCTATAACGCCGGTTGCTTCATCTTCGTAAACACCAAACACAGAAAAGTCAGTTCTGTTCGGGTCTTCGGGATAGTAATTTGCGTCGGCTACAAAGCGTAACGTCAACGTGTAGTCTTTATCGTTACGGATACCGAACACTTTATTCTCGTCACCGAACACTTCAACTAACCCAACGCCGCGAACAATTAAGGGAGCGTTTTCGTCATACTTACCGCCGAGCGCATCAACGTTACCGATGTACAAACCGCCGCCTTGTAACTCCGTTGATTTGTCGAGTTCGTTCGCACCGCTCAAACCGAGATAACCCGTACCGCGTTTGATTAACTTGCCGCCGCCTTTAATTTGTCCGTTGAAATAACGGTCAAACATATCACCTTCATAAAACTCGCTCTCAATGAAGTAGCCGTTGATGTAATCCTTGTTGATAGGGTCGAGTAAGTCGGTAATACCATCGCTTGCTTGGGGCAGCCAACCATCGGAAATTGTCAAAACAATATCGCTTCCCATCAATATCGAAGTATTCTCCGCGCCAGCCAACGCCTTAAACGTTTGCTCTTTGACTTGTGCGATATAACGCGGATTCTTGATAAGTTGACCAGGATTAAGCGGGTCGTCAATGTACTCGTCACGACGATTGACATTGATAACAGTTTCGTACCTACCCATTCCCGTATCAGGGTCATAAATATATTCGCTGCTCACTTCGTTCAGTACATCGAGTGCCTCTGTATGACTTAAATCGAGTACGGCTTTATAACCAGCCGAGTTCATATCGCCGGTTTGTCCGGTCAAAACAACACCTCGCGAGATACCTTCAAATATAAGTCTGTTACGGTAATCCCGTTTGATAATCAAACCGCCCGCACCAGTTGTTTCGCTGTCGGCTCCATCATACCATACATCGTCCGGTTGATTCTGTCTCCACCAATTAGTATTGGTTCTATACG
>JAITST010000322.1 GCA_031287585.1 Planctomycetaceae bacterium
GGCGACGGTGGTGAACTTGATTGCGAATAACCAAAACGGAAACCGGATTGACGGTACGTTGTGTCGAAGACAGGAATCTTTACCCGACGAAAATCAAAGTCGCCGATAAAGAATTCGCAAAAGTCAACTTGGAACCGGACACGTTTCACGGTGAATGGAACTACATCATAAAAGCAAAAACTAAAAATATAAAGTGAGTGAGTTATTGTTTGACGGATAATAACACAAATTATAGCCATTTTATGGCAGTTTGAGAAGAATAAAAAATATGGACAAATTGTGAGACACCTTCAAAGGGATGCCCCGCACGGGGTAAGGATTTGTAGTAACGCAACACACCGTCGGCTGAAGCCGATGGCAATACAACTGCTATGATGTGTTACCGTCGGTTTTAACCGACGGAAATGGTGCGTCTCTGCATGGTTATTGTAGTCCCGATAGAGACGATATGTCGGTAGAATGAATTTTTTTACCATTCGCTTTCTTCTACCCATATTCCGTCCCTACGGGACTATGATTAGACACCTTCAAAGAGATGGTATTATCCCTTATACAATCTCAACATCGGCGTTGTCTGCACACCTTTTCTTACGTTGTTATAGTAATCCGTTTCTGGTGCGAATAGCCGTATTTTGCATAGAGGCAAGGTTTGGATTGCCGCTGATACCGCTGGATTGGTTTTGTGTGTTTTCGCCGCGTAGAGCGAGAGTGCCATTAACGGGAAATATACAGAGTAATAATGATACTTCAAGTAAAACACTCTTGGGAAACCGCCGCCTGTTGAATAGTCCTCCTGCCACGTACCGTCTTCGCGTTGTTGGTTCAGCAAGTAACGAATCCCTTTCGATACCGGTTCGCTTTCCGTTTTACCAGCGGCTAACAGCCCCATTATTGCCCACGCGGTTTGCGACGCGGTTGGATTTCCGGTACCCCGCAAACGTTCGTCATCATACGAATCGGCGGTTTCGCCCCACGCTCCAGTCGGTTGTTGATGAACAGTCAACCAGTTCGCGCCAGCACGAATCGCCGCGTCGTCTGTCGATATACCAACTGCGGTTAAACCAGTCAACGCCTGCCACGTTCCGTAGATGTAATTTATGCCCCACCGTCCGAACCAACTTCCGTCGGGACGTTGACTTCGCCGCAAGTACGCGACCGCTTTATCAATCTGTTTGTTCTCATCAACACGAAAGCCAAGCCGTCCGAGCGATTCCATTACACGTCCCGTTAAGTCCGGTGTGCTTGGGTCAATCATCGCGTTGTGGTCGGCGAACGGAACACGGCACAAAAATTCTTTATCGTTGTTACGGTCAAACGCCGCCCAACCGCCGTCGCGATTCTGCATCGCAAGCAACCAATTCGTCCCGCGTTCAATCGCCGCCGCAGTATCACTCACATCGAGCATCTCGTTCTTCGCGTCGTCGAGTGAACCGCGAACGTCGTGCGTAACCAAGCGGATGTCAGGCGGTAACGCATTTGTTTTCGCGGCATTATCGTTCTGCTTCGTATCGTGAATCGAATTATATGTCTCACGTTTTGTTTCGTCGAACCGTCCCGCGAGAACCATCAACGCCATCGCGGTATCGTCGTTGTCGGGATAGAAATCGTTGTTGAACTCGAAACACCAACCGCCCGGTTCCGCCTTGACACGTTCCGACCAATCGCCGCGTTTCGTTATCTGACGCGACCGCACCCATCGTACCGCCTTGCGGACTTGCTTGTTGTCAGTTGTTAGTCCGCTCAACATCAACGCTTTGAGTGTGAGCGTTGTATCCCAAACCGGCGACTTGCACGGCTGCAAATGCGTTTGATTTTTATCAGGGTCGTGAATGATTAACGCGGTCAGTTGGTCACGGCAGTACCGCACTTCGGGCGATTCGTTGCTGTAACCGAGTGCTTTCAGTGCGACCCATTCCCAGATAATCGGTGGGTAGATCGCACCCGGTCCGTCACTGCCTTCGTTGTGTTTGAGCATCCATTCTTCGGCGGCTTTGATTGCGCGTTTGCGTAACGGTGTAACGCCGAACTTGCGGCAGAGGCGGATTGTGTTGTCTGCGGTACGGAAGAAAAAGTCCCACGAAAACGGCGAACGGGAAACGTGTTTGCCGGGTGCGGTTAGCGGCTTCCAGTTTTTCGGTTCATCTATAAACAGTTCGCGAATCGACTTTTCAGGCGGTAATTCGCGGACTGGTTGCAACGCCGACACAATTGATAACGGTACGAAAATCGTTCGCGACCACGCACTCATATCACGAATACTGATTGGTGACCATTTCGGTAACAACATCATTTGCGGCGGCACTGACGGACAAAGCGAGTGCGGAATCTGACCGAGTATTGCGAGGTAAAAACGAGTGAAACTATTGACCGCGTCCGCGCCGCCGAGTTCGACAGCCCTGCGCCGCGCACGCTGCATATAATCTGTACTGGGGGCGTGACCAGTAAGTTTGAGTGCGAAGTACGCTTTGACAGTGTTGTTTACGTCCGCCTTCCCGCCAGCGTACATTGACCAGCCGCCGTCGGGAAGTTGTTTTTCAACAATGTACCGTGAACAACTAACAGCCAACTCGCCGTTTTCCTCACCAAGAAACGCGAGTAACAGAATCGTCTCGGATTCAAGTAAAACATCACCTTCAAGTTCCGCGACCCAATAACCGTCGGGATGCTGATGCGTGAAAAAAAATTCACGGGTAGTAGCAATAGCCCGCCGCAGTTCCATCGTGAAAACAGAATCCTCAACGCCGTCACGCGGCACGGAATCACGCTGCTGTTCGTCTGAATAAACCAAGTTGTATGAATGTTCTGACATAGTAGATACCCAAAAGTTGTACAAAGCCGCAAACAAGAGCCGTGATGGTACAAAATTTTAGAAATTCACGCAACAGGAAAAATGCGGGAAATTATACCGAACACGGTTGAAAAATTAGGTTTGCTCACAGTTGGGAACAATTTTCAACTGTGAAACATTTCTAAAAACCACAATTTTAATCGCAGAGTTTGCAGAGAAACGCAGAGATTTTATTTTGAAAATCTTTTGTAATGATTTATAATAGACTTGTTCGGAAACGTAAGAATAGAGAAAATAGATATTTTGGTTAAGCAAAATATCCTGCATTTTTCAACAATTACAACGACTCGTTTTAGTTTCCGAACAAGTCTAATAGAATAAGTTACAAAAGAATACTCCTCTGCGACTCTTTGTGTCCTCCGCGTTAAAAAAGAGTTTTTAGAGATTCCCCGATACCAATTCGCAGAAAATTTTTTCGCTACTGTTCAGTTGCTTTTTTTGAACAACGTTTCGGACAAGTACACTATTCAACGCAGTGTTCACGAAAGAACATTGCGATAACAGATTTATCCGCTTCGCCTTGCGCAACGGAAATAACCAACGATTCGAGAGCGTCGCCGCTTCCCTCAAAACGCAATCCGTTCAAATTCAGAAAGAACAGAGCCGCTAACGTACCTGTTCGTTTGTTACCATCCAAAAACGGGTGGTTTGAAACGATGTGAAACAAATATGCCGCCGCCATTTCGTAGGTACTGGAATGCAAGTACTGCCCGCCAAACATCGCTTGCGGCATTGCCAAAGCAGACTCCAACAGCCCCATATCGCGAATACCGGTCGAGCCACCGTATTTCTCTATTTGGTTACTGTGTATTTCAAGAATGTCGTCTTTTGTTGGAAATCGTAACATGACCGTATGTATGTAAAATTTTACGCAAGCCGTTTCAGTGTTTCGCCGTAACGGTTGTTAATGTCTTTGAGAAACGGAGCCAACTCCTCACTAACCCCTTCACTTTCCTGCTCCACTGGTTGTATGGTCATTTTTTCTCCATCAGTTGAGATGTTGAATACGGTGTCGAAATTGATATTCAATGGTTCGAAATTCTCCATTCCGATAATCAAATAATGCGAATCACCTTGTTTTGTCAGTTGTGCCAGCATATTAGTACCTTTCGTAAATATAAGTTGAGTTGTTTGCAACAACGAAGTAATAACATTATATTGTCAACCTGTACCGTTGTCAAGACGAATCTCCCTTTGTCGAAATATGAATTTTTTGTGTCTCCGTGATTTTGGGTGAAAAATAACGGTTTCAAAAATTTTTCCTCCCTGTATTGTACTACCATTCCCGCTGTGTTATCATCTTGTACTTGCCGAATCGGTTTTCTCCGGTTTGTGCTTTAACCACCTCATTACAACAAACACCATAGAAAGGTAACAACAAATGAGACTAATGAGTAAACTTTGCTTGACAGGATTTTTGGCGTGCGTGATTTCGCTGACTTCCGTTTTTACTTCGCGGGCGGAAGATGCGAAGCCCGTGTTGACGATTGCGACCGGTACGATTAGTAGTGTGCTTGATTCGATTGAAGGTGTCGCTAAACAACTTGGTTACGCCGACCAAGTTAAGATGGCACGTGTCACTATCGACGGGCTTCAAGGTATCGACAAGAAGAAACCGATTGCGGTCTCGTTCTTATCGACGGGCGAGGGTTATGCTCCGGTGGTGCTGCTGCCAGTAACCGATGTAAAAAAAATTGTCGATACGGCTGGTGCGTTGCTCGGTCAAACGGAACTTAATGTCACAATCGAAGAAGGCGACGAGCCGGGGCAGTATTTTATTGAAACGCCAGCCGGTGCGGTTGTTGTCACCGCGAAAAACGGTTGGGCGGTTTTGATGATGGACGCTCAATCTGAGTATCTACCGAGCGACCCCGCGAAGATTGTCGCGACTATCGAAAAGGATTGTCTGATTGGGTTCGACTTGAATCTTGGTAACACAACGCAAGAAGAACTCGAAGCGGCGTTGTTGCCGATTAAAATGGTTGCGTCGTTCAATCCCGACCCGCAAGTCAAAAGGTCGCTTGATATGATGGATACAATGGTTGAATTTTACTTCAATAACATTGTTCAAGTCAAAGAGTCATTTAGAGTTGATGCCAAGACAGGTGACATAACGATTGACGAAAGTATAGTGTTCAAATCGGATAGTGACGTGGCAAAAAGTATGAGCACACTCAAAGAGACGAAAAGTAATTTCGGAGGTTTCTACCAACCGAAAGGTTCCGTTTTCTCCTTCATCGCTGCGTCGCAAGCACAAGTTGACAAAGCGATAACTGATAAGATTATGAAGGTGATAACTGATATTTACGACCCGATGATTGATGGTTTCAAAGAACAACTCAAAGAAAACGAAGACGGCTCGGAATTGTATGCAAATCCGGTTATCGACGTGTTGTACAAGCAGTATATCGACCTTGCCAAGTCCGGAAAATTTGACTTGGCTGCGACGCTTAATGCGAATCTTACGTTTGTCGGTGCATTGTCTGTGCCGGACGGAAAGGCATTTGATTCGTTAGTCGATACATTGCTCAAAGTCGCGGAGGAAAACGACCCCGAAAAGTTGAAAGAAGTTACAGTCAAACGTAACTTTACAACATACAAGGATTTCAAGTTGACATCGTTTTCCGGTAAGGAACTCAACGGAGACGTTCCGCCGATTTTGAATGGCAAGGAAACGTCAATCGTTATTGGTATCAAAAAAGATGCTATTTGTGCGGCATTCGGAATCGGTTCGGCTGACGATGTGACGAAGACACTGAAAGTCAGTCTCGACAAATCGGCAACACCAATCGCTATGCCAACAACGCCGTTCGT
>JAITST010000334.1 GCA_031287585.1 Planctomycetaceae bacterium
CGGTAAGAATCGACTCTTGTGCAAACAAACACGAAACAAACAACGTTACAACAAGGAATACGCAGAAACGTTTCATAGTGGAAGTCTCCGTTAAAAGTTGGACGTGAAAAACGACAGAACCGAATTGTAACAGAATGGGGTTGGTATGGCAATATACCGAACGGGCATTTCTAAAATCCTCAATTTTAACGCAGAGTTCGCAAAGAAACGCAGAGATTTTATTTTGTTTTTTGATTCGAGGAAGTTTTCACGTATCAAGTATCCGCGTATCAAGGAATTGCTGTTGATTCACTTTCGGTTGGCGCGCCAACCGGAATCGCAAATCAATAAAACCTGTCATTCAAACCAATCACGAAAACGACAGAGCGTAATGTCTAGTCAATCCAGCGCATCTTGGGGAAGTTCGGAACCAAAGCGATATTTGTTCCCGGTATGAACCAGCCGTGAGGCCAATAAACATAAAACGCTTCGCCGATCAAAAACTTGCGGTCAACATAATGCGGGATGCCGTCGGAAGTCCACAGGCGGCTGTCTTTGCTTTGTGCGCTGTTGTCGCCGCACATCAAAAATTGGTCTTTGCCCAGTTCAAAAGTTGTAACCCGCGTCTTTCCCAATTCGCTCCACTGCGACGGCGTTGTCAGAATCTCGCGAATCCCGCCTTCGTAATTCGGAAAAGGCGAATTAATCAAATCGCATTGCATATCCATCATCCTCGCGTCGCACGAAATATAATATTGATCCCGCTCGATTTTCAGATGTTCCACCTGCGCCGTCAATCCTTTCACACCGATTGCCGCCGGTTCCAAATCCGCAGCCGTCGGAGAACGATCACGGGCTAACTTTGTTTTCGGCAAACACAACGCGTCGTATTCGCCTTTCTCTTGCAAGTCAATCTCTTTGCCGTTGATCATCAATCGCAATTCCTCGTCGATATTGCAAAACTTGACATCGTATGTGCCGCCCGTTTTGAACGGCAAATCAACCGCAAAGAGCTTAAACTCTGGAACATCGGGAATTGAAAATGTTGCGCATTTGTTTGACAAATCCATTTCACAAACAAAAGCGATACCGCCTTTCACGAGCCGGAAAAAAACTGACCCGCTCATATTTTCGCGAGATACAATGTTCAAACGGCAACTCAACGCCAAATCGCCAACCCAATTTTGTCCGACTCCGGGATTTTTCGCAATGATCTGCTGAACCTTGCGGTCTTTGATTCGCGGAGAATCGGCAACCGTGATTTCGGACGGCATACGATCACCATAAACCGTTACGTCAGAATTATACGCGAGATAATCCGTGATTAACTGCGGCTTGCCCGACGTTTGCGACATCGGCAAACGATGATTGAGCAGTTGCAGCCAATCTTTGGACGACGGCACGATATTCTGATAAGTCAACCAATGCGTCTCGTCATCCGACGCATCGCAACGAAACGATCTGTAATCCTCGCTGCGTCCCCAAACCTTATCGCCTTGCCAACGTTCGGGATAACCAATCTTGTGAATCATCGGCACAACGTAATCGTTATCGTTCACGGGGCGGAGCATCGACAAGAGTTGACGAAGCGGTTTGCGTTGAATCTTGAACTCGGTTTCGCCATTCTTCATCACAAAAATATCGCCGTTATGAATTTGCAGCGTTTCGTTTTCGACACCGACAAGCCGTTTGATAAAATTGGTATAAGGATCGGCGGGATAGCGGAACACGGTAACGTGCCATCGGGCGGGATTGCGAAAATCGAACACGTTTTTGTTGACAAAAATCCGGTCGCCGTTGTAAGACGGATACGGTTCGCGGGCGGTATTGTCCTTATCGAGATACGTCGCGTAATAGCAATTCGGGCAAGTCCCGGCAACAATCTTCGTTGTTACAACGTTTTCGCGAGGAGTGCGCCGCCAAAGAATGTTCCAAATGTTCCAAAGGTTTGTGATTGACGGTGCTGACGGGCTATCGGCGATCTCGCTCGATTCTTTGATGCCGAGTTGAAATTGAAAACCGCACGCTTCGCAAGCGATGTCTTTGTGGCGACCCATTAGCGTCGAAGCCATCGAGCCGGTCGGGATACTGTACGCTTCGATGACGAACGCTTTGAAAATGAACGCCAAAACGAGAGCCACGCCGAGTGCTTCGACATATTCCCGCATAACGCGAACGGTGCTGACTTGTTCTTCCGCCGTGTTCTTGTCCTTGTTTTTGTTTGTTTGTTTTTGTGTTTCTTTTGCCATTTTATTTGTTTCTGTTTGGTTTTGTATTTGCGACCGTCGCCGGTCAATGCTTTTTATTCGGAAACAGTATATCACGGAACGTCAGAAAAACAAGTTTCGGTTGGCGCGATGACCGGAATGTTTTTGTTTAATGTTTTATTATTTTTTTTTCTTTATCGCAGTCGGTACTCCGACGGAGTTACGCGAGGTTGACATCAACACGGCGTAACTCCGCTGCGTTTCGTTACCGCCTGTTATTTTCTCCCCAATAATTCACCCACCAAAAATAATCCCGTCAATCTTGTAAATCCCGTCTGAAAAATTATTCCGGTTGGCGCGCCAACCGGACTTGTTTTTTAATTTGATTGCGGTAGAATAGTGGGCGTTATAGTTGCCGTAAGGGTGAATTTCAAGGAATTGTATGTCTGATGGAAAAGTCAAAGAAGACTCTGTTGAAATGCAGGGAACAGTGATTGAAGAAGTGCGAGGAGCATTTCGGGTCAAGTTGGATGTGAACGATCACATCATCTTGTGCCGTCTCGCCGGAAAAATGCGAAAGTTTCGTATTCGCGTTGTTCCGGGCGATCACGTTACTGTTGAAGTCAGCCCTTACGATATGACACGCGGTCGGATTACCTATCGCGAAAAATAATTTGCGTCACGACGAACATTCTGCTCGTTGCTGATGCTTTCGATGTCCTAATCATTTTAACCCCCCTAAATTAAGGAGATGAAATCAATGACCTCACGCCGTGAATTTCTTCAAACCGGTGCCGCTGTTGCGGGATCTGCGTTTTTTTTCGGAGGATTTAGTTCCTCTGCCGAAAGTGCTGTTGTTGCCGGCACGCCGTTTTCCACAAAACTCGGTTGGAAAATCGGTCCGCAAATTTATTCGTTTAACCGCTTCCCGTTTGCCGAAGCGATTAAAAAAGTTCAAGCCACTGGAGCCGGCAGTTTCGAGTTGTACAGCGGACAGAAGTTGTCCCGAGATGTCGATGTTCGGGTCGGTCCCGATCTTTTGAAGCCGGAAAACAAAGACGCTCTCAAACTTTTCAAAGACCTTCTGGCAGAAACCGGATGCAAGCCGCACGCGATGGGTGTTTGTCCCGCTGACCGCGCTCATTTCGATTTCGCAGCCGCGATTGGATTCAGCGTCATCAATGCCGAACCGAAGTTTGACAAAATCGACGAAGTCGGCAAACTGGCGGAAGAGTACAAGTTTCACGTCGGCTTGCACAATCATCCGAAAGCGTCGATTTACTGGGACCCGCAAATTGTGGTGGATCACCTCAAAAATGCCAGTCCTCGCATCGGGGCGTGTGCCGATACCGGACATTGGCTCCGCAGCGATCTCAATCCGGTTGAGTGCCTCCGAAAACTCAAAGGACACCTTGTCAGTTTTCACATCAAGGACTTGAAAAAGACGGCGGACGGTAAACTTGATGCCGATTGCGTGATGGGTCAAGGCGCGGTCGGTATCGCGGACGTTTTGAAGGAAGTTGCCGCTCAAGGTTTCAAAGGTCCGTTCTCCATCGAATTTGAAGCCGCTTGGGACAACAACGTTCAGCAAGTTGCGGACAGCGTCGTGTTCTTTGAAGAAACCGCGAAAGAAATTTTCCAAGCGAAAAGCCCGATTGAAAAGGCAAGGTTGAACCGAAACAGGAACATCTTCAGCCGCTTACGCAGCCGGTTGGGCGGTTAATGCTTGATGTTGTTTCTCCTGACGCGCCAACCGTTGGAAATGGAGAGCGTTGAGTGTAGAATGTGAAATCAGTCAAATTCTACACGCGATGCTCTGCGTTTTGTGTTTGTTTGATGAACATAAAAAAAACATTTGCGCCGGTTGGCGCGTTTGATTGTCAATGACGAATGCTCAACTCGACTATCGTTTCACTTCACGAACTTGAACCGAATCAAGATGCCGTTTTTTTTGCGATTCTTGCTGAAAAAGAAACGTTGGAAACGAAAGGCGGTAAGCCGTATCTGCGTATCACCGTAAAAGACGCGCGGCGGGAAGTCAAGTTTCCCGTTTGGTCAGCGGATGCGGTTTATCCAGAAATTAAAAAGATTCCCGCCGGAACGTATTGCAAAATGCAAGCGGTTTATCGGGTTTCGCAATTCGGTCCGCAGTTGGAGATTCGCAAAATCCGCCCCGCCGAAATCAGCGATGAAAAGGACGGTTTCGATCCGTTGCTTTTACGTCCGCATAGTTCGCTGCCGTTGGACGCGATGTGGGATGAGTTAAAGACTTTTGCCGCAAAGCAACTTGGTAAAAGTACACTGCTGAACATCGTTACAAAAATCCTGACGGAGAATCGCGCGTTCCTCGAAGCCGGTGTTGCTTCACGGCATCATCATCACAATTATATTGGCGGGTTATTGGAACACACTTTGTCGGTCTCAAAAATTGCAGCGGCATTGGTTGATCATTACCAAAAAATGTATCCTCACAAGAAAGACGAAATTGCCCGCCCCATCGTTGTAACGGCAGCCGTTCTGCACGACATCGGCAAGATACGGGAATATGAGCCGGAAATCGGTTCGCCTGTTCACAGTGTCGAAGGCGAACTTTTGGGACACGCGATTTTGGGACGCGATATTTTTCGTGAAGCCGCAAAAGAGTTTGGACTCGACGCGCCAACCCAAATGCACATCGAACATATTATCGTTTCGCATCAGCGTTACGCGGATTGGGGAGCGGCGAAACCGGGACGTTGCAGAATAACGCAGTGTGCATCGTTTTACTACATTGTTTTGCAAAAAAACGCTGTATTATGCTGCAAGTCTGGTTGGCGCATCAACCGAGATTTTTTAGACGGGATTGACTGGATTTACGAGATCGTTTCAACAATTATCCTGTCAATCCCGTTCATCCTGTCTAATTTTTGTTGCGCACAAAGGCACGGAGGACACGGAGAATCTTTTCCCCCTCCGTGTCCTTTGCGGCTCCGTGCGCAACTTTCTTAAATGTTATTTTCCGTTAGCCGCGTTACCCTGTAACGCGATATTTGGTTGACTTATTACCTTATCTGTACAAAATAAGGTAATAAGGTTGAGTTATTGTTGCCGTCATCATGCTACGAAGGTTGGGGGAGGGGAAGGGGAAAATAAGGTTCGGGGAGAAGTTTTTACTTGCTTTCGCTAACTAGGGAAACGCGCAAGCCCAAGCTGAAGTGCCGAAACAACGGAACGCAGATGCCCCGATACGCTGACCGGCAGCCATTGGCACTGCTGTACCAGCCGCCGCCCCGGGATACCCGGATCGAGCCATCTGTAACCCCCATAGGGTCAGTTACATTTCCAGCAGGATAATCGCCGTACCAATCGCTACACCACTCACATACATTGCCGTGCATATCATACAAACCCCAAGCATTCGCAGGATACAAACCGGCTTCTGTCGTCTTTCCCAAATTTTTTCTCTTTGTTGTTGTACCGTAAGGATAATTACCATTACAATTCGCCTTGTCCCCGTTCAGAACACTACCGAAGCTGAACGGCGTTGCCGTTCCCGCTCGGCAAGCATATTCCCACTGCGCCTCCGTCGGCAAGGCAAACTTAAAACCCTGCGGCGCAACGCCAAGTCTGTTCAACTTGACAATAAACTCTCGGCAATCGTTCCAAGATACCTGTTCTACTGGCAACTTATCCCTTTTGAAGTCACTCGGATTATTACCCATCACACTCTTCCACATCGACTGCGTTACCGCCGTCTCGCCCATCCAAAAGCCCTGCGTCAATGTTACTTGATGCTGCGTTTCATCATCATCTCTGTCTTGTTCACTCGGCGGGCTGCCCATCATAAACGTTCCCGACGGACACCAACGGAAAGGATACTCCACGCCATTGATTGGCAAAACGAAACGTTCACCAGCCGCTCTCGCCGTTGTTTTGATAGCAGATATTTCAGCAACTTCATGTATTGGCATATTAAAGTTCCTTGTTTTGCCACGAATACACAAATGATAACAAATTATTCGTATTTATTCGTGTATTCGTGGCAAAAATTATCTTGTCAATCCCGTTAATCCTGTCCGAATTTTGTTGCGCACAAAGGCACGATGAAAAATTCTACAACAATTCGAGAAAAGCATCGAGTTCGATACTGGCTTGTACCAATGTGAAACTTCCTCGAATCCCATTTTACGAAGAGCAGGAATAATTTCCCGCGGCGAGAGTAAAGGATATTTTTCGCCCATTAAACGGCAACCTCCAGGGAAGTCAGAAAGGTCAAAGACTGCTTGGCAGGCAGTTCTTCGTTCTCATAATAGAGTTCGAGAGCTTCTTCGACACTTTGACCTTGCGAGGCGACAAAGTTATCGACGCATTGGGCAACGTACCAATCGTCTTCACGCTGAACAAGAACGTTAAAGTGAGTTGTTTTCATAAAACCATTATCCGCA
>JAITST010000339.1 GCA_031287585.1 Planctomycetaceae bacterium
GATTGTCCGCGTGCGGATACCTGTCGAAAAAATTGAAAACGCGGTGTTGGTACGTGAAGAAGCAATTCTAACTGACCTTGATACGAAGTACGTTATCACGGTAGAAGATGGTTATCGTGACGTGGTAAAACGCAATGCGAATAAGGAAGTCATTATGGGTAAAGATAAAAAACCTGAAATGGAACAAGTTCCCGCGAAAATTGCGAAACGCCGGTTGGTAAAACTCGGACGAAAAGTCGATGGCGGTTTACAAATCGTTACGGAGGGCTTGTCGGGTGGTGAAACGTACATTGTAGCTGGCGTACAGAAAGTACGTTTGGATTCACCGGTAAACATTGTCAACGATGAACAGCCGAAATCGCCTGAACCGGCGACCGAGAATCCTGAACCAGCGACAGAGAATCCAGAACCGGCGGCGGTTAATTGAAATTTTGTTTTACCGGTTAATTTAGTTTTGTATGGGCGAAAGTTTTTCGCCCGTACTTTTGCTCGTTTTATACTACATCTAATTTTTTCATATACTATCACGTTTTAATCATACAAAAAAATGTTTACACACTTTTTCATAGACCGTCCTATTCTTTCATCTGTTATTTCATTAGTTATAACGCTGCTTGGTGCGGTATCTTATTTCACGTTGCCGATGGCGCAATATCCTGAAATTGTTCCGCCTAGTATCCTGGTTATCGCGAGTTATCCGGGTGCGAACGCGGAGGAGATTGTCAACTCCGTCGCAATCCCAATCGAAACGCAAATCAACGGTGTTGACAATATGATTTATATGGCAACATCAAGCAGTAGTTCAGGCGATATGAATATTATTGTTACGTTTGCCGTTGGAACTGACCCTGACATTGCAACTGTTCTCGTTCAGAACCGCGTCAAACTTGCGGAACCGTTTTTGCCGGAAGAAGTTCGCCGGCTTGGTGTCAACGTGTTCAAACGTTCTACCGACATCGTTATGATGGCTGGCGTTATCGACAGTTCCGGTATGAACAAAGACTCGCGTGACATTGTTGCCGCCAAAGAAGCAGCGGAAAAGGATGACGGTAAAACTGTAAGCGATTTATTCACGGAAAATCTCACTCCCAAAGCGAAAGAACATCTTAAAAATTTAACGAAAGCCGAACTTGCGGAACGTGAAACCAACATGCCTGAAGGCGTGAAACTGACCGATAAGGAACGTCTTGAAGCCGAGGCGCGCTCGTCAGTTTATATGGCGAACTATACGAAGTTGTATGTTCAAGACGTGTTCGCGCGTGTTGACGGTGTTGGTGAAGTCCGTGTGTTCAATCGTGAAGACTTTTCGATGCGTATATGGCTAGACCCTGAAATTATGGCGGCACGTCAAATTTCGGTCTCTGAGGTTCTTGCGACTATTCGCGAGCAGAACGCACAAATCGCCGCTGGTCGTGTTGGTCAGGCACCTGTTCCGGTTGGACAGAAAATGGACTTATCTATTATTTCGGACGGTCGTCTTAGCAACGCGGCGCAGTTCGAGGAGATGGTGGTACGGGTTGACGCGGACGGCAGGATGTTGCGTTTGCGTGACATCGGGCGTGTTGAACTTGGCGCGTTGTCTTATGGAAGTGTGCCGCGTTATAACGGGCAGTCGGTAACGATGATGGGTATTATGCAGCGACCGGGTGCGAACTCAATTGACGTAGCCAAAGCGATGCGGAAAGCGATGGACGATTTACGACCGTCTCTAAAACGCAGTAATCTCGACTTTATTGTCGGGTTCGACGCAACGGAGTTTATCAGTAAGTCTATTGACGAAGTACAGCACGCGATTCTAGAAGTCGTCATTTTCGTTTCGTTTACTGTATTTGTATTCTTGCAGGATTGGCGAGCGACGTTGATACCGCTCATAACAATTCCGGTTTCAATTATCGGTTGCTTTTTCCTGATGTCGTTGTTTGGTTTTTCGATTAACGTTCTTACGTTGTTTGGTTTGGTTCTCGTTATTGGTATTGTTGTTGACGATGCGATTATCGTTGTTGAAAATACGCAGCGTATCATTGACAGCGAGGGGCTTGACTCGAAAGCCGCCGCGAAGAAATCGATGATACAAATAAGCAGCCCTATCATCGGAACGTCGCTCGTGTTGATGGCGGTGTTCGTTCCGTCGGGAATGATGTCGGGAATGGTCGGGCAACTTTACAAACAGTTCGCGTTGACAATTGCCGGTGCGGTTGGTCTATCGACTATTTGTGCGTTGACGTTATCACCCGCGCTTTGTGCAATACTCTTGCGACCTGCGGTTTCGCCGCAGAAACGCCTGACGCAATTCGCAACATTCACAGGTATATTGTATCCGCTCAACATTATTTACTATCCGTTTTCGCTTGTTGTGAATTCGTTCTTTGTCGCGTTCAACTGGGGATTCGATTTGTTCGGAGCATTTTACCTATTTATAGTAAAACGATTGATACGTGCGGGACTTGCTATGCTTGTTTTGTGGTTTTTACTCGTCGCGGGTTTGATTTTCGCGTTCGGTTTTATTCCGACGGGCTTTCTACCAGACGAAGACCAGGCGATTATGTTTTGCGACATAACGTTACCAGAGGGTGCGTCGTCGGAACGAACATTAGAAGTGATGAAGGAGTTAGAGGAAGTTATCTGGAAAAATACAAAGGTTGACGGTGTTAATACAGTTCAGTCGTTAGTTATGATTAACGGTTTTTCGTTGCTAAAAAGTGCATCGTTGCCGAATTTAGGTTGCGGATTTATTCGGATGACCGACTGGAGCGAACGTAAAGCACCAAATAAAAATGTTCGCGTGATTGCGAAAAATCTGGGTGACACTCTAACAGCACACTTCCCTGACGCGATTGTTCAAATTGTGACACCGCCGCCGATTAACGGTTTGGGAATGTCGAATGGTATAAGTATGAAACTGCTCGATAAACGTCCGTATGGTTCGTTTGCTCTTGCGGATACGGTGAAATATTTGTGTGACCAGGCGGAAAATCTCGATGACCACAGGACGTTCTTCAGGGCGATAACAACGTTTGACCCGCGGTCACCGCAGTTATTCCTGCACGTCGATTGGCCTAAGGTGAAACGTATGGGCGTGTCGCAGGCAGAGGTCACAGCGGCGTTACAAACGTATCTCGGTTCGACTTATGTAAACGACTTCAATTCGTTTGGACGAGTGTTCCGTGTGACGGTTCAGGCGGAGGGCGAGTTTAGAAGTGATAGAGAACAGATACTTGATATTAAGGTCAAGGGACCGGCTGGAATGGTGCCGTTGCGTTCGTTTGCTACGTTTGAGGATATTCTCTCGCCGCAAATTTTGTCGCGTCATAATATGTATCCATCGGCGGCTGTTATGGGTATCGTGAATCCATTCACAAGTAGTACGGGATTGGCGATGGAACGTATCAAAGAAATTTGTGCGACGTTGCCTGACGGTTACGATTACGCGTGGACAGACCTGACGTATCAGGAGGCGACGATTGGAAATCAAACATTGATTATGTTTGTTTTGTCGGTTATGTTTGGTTTTCTGGTGTTGGCGGCACTGTACGAAAGTTGGTCTTGCCCGTTAATTATTATGATGGCGGTTCCGCTTGGTATTATGGGGGCAATGTTGATGGTTGTGTTACGAGGTTTGTCAGGACAAACTGACTTGACAATCAATATGTATACCCAGATTGGATTTATCGTTATGGTAGGATTGTCGGCAAAGAACGCGATTCTGATAACAGAGTTCGCCCGCGACCTAAGACGTGAGGGAGCATCGTTGCAACAAGCCGCTTACGAAGCCGGACACTTGCGGTTAAGACCGATTATGATGACATCGTTTGCGTTCATACTTGGAGTAGTGCCGTTGTACTTAGCAAGCGGTGCGGGAGCCGGAGCAAGACGCGCATTAGGCACGGCGGTAATCGGAGGAATGTTAAACGAAACAATGATAGGAATCTTTATGACTCCAGTCCTATTCGTCATAATGCAGAAATTCGCCGAAGGGTTAGGTGGAGCGATGAATAAATTCCTCGAACAAGGCAGAAATAAGAAGTAACCCAACATTCCGTTGGATGAAGCAGACGGCAATTATTGCGATATTGCCGTCGGTTTTAACGGACGGGAATTACGTCGGTATATCTTTGAAGATGTTTTTTTGATTCTCCCATTTATACCGAACACAACTGAAAATTGCGTAGTCCCGATAGGGACGATACGTCGGTAGAAAGAAAATATTCCGTCCCTAATGGGACTATGATTAGCCGTCTTCTGAAAACCAACAGCAAAGGGATGCTTCTTACGGGGTAGGTATTTCGCACTGTCTCCGTCGATTAAAACCGACGGCAATAAATAACACACCGTCGGCTTCAGCCGACGGTGTGTTGCGTCTCTACAATCTTTGACCCTAATAAAACCCCATCATCACATCGACGTTGCTTCGCCGCCGTTGATTGAGCCCAACGCTCCCCATGCGCCGTATGGCGATTGACCGCCGGTTACTGGTGTCTTGGTATTGTCACCGGCGTTGATTGTTTCGGAGATGAACCTTACCGAGCCGTCGCCGATTGTTCCGTTCACTCCGCCGCTATGGTAACTCGACGCGGACATAAGTCCGCGGCTTGCGTAATCAAGACCAGCACCGTTACAACTCGGTGAGTTTGGCGGCAGAATTGTCGCGAAACTTGATGGCGTTTGCCCGTCTCCCCAACGTGTTCCGAAATGGTCGTCTTTCTGAATTGATACCGTTGTCTTGTAACCTTTACCGTCACGTAAATCGGCACAACCTTTCGGAACGACCGCCGCTCCGCCGCCAACAGTATTGCCAACACTTGCCACATTCAACGCATACGCACCGCGAATCGTGTTTCGACGCGAAGAAACGCAACGTTCAGAAAACACAAGAGTGTTGCTCGTTCCGTCTGACAATGAATTCATACCATGCCACTTTGCCATAAAAACGCTGCCTGTCTCACTTGGTTTTTTATTATTTCCGTAACACAATACAAACGCGCCGCGATTATTTGGTATAGCCGGAGCGGCATCCGTTCCATCGTTTCTCTTGTCGGGCCAATCACCGAGCGAGAAAAGATAGTTTGCCCGCCCCCACGCATTCATTGCGAACGATTCCGATGGACACAACAGCGGAGCAAGGAGACGGTCGCCCCACGGCGTACCGCCACTGGGGTCAACGGGATTTTGTAACGCGAGTTCGTAAACCGCGTTTTGCTCATAAAATGGCATCAGCATCAATAGCGGTGTGAAATGATCCCACGCTTTATCTGCAGTCGTATTGGCAATTCGGCTGTTGCCCGCCGGAAACGAACCGGATGTGTCGTGATAGTTGTGTAACGCGATGCCGAATTGTTTGAGTTGATTCGTGCATTGCATTCGCCGCGCCGCCTCGCGTGCCGCTTGAACGGCAGGCAAGAGTAACGCAATCAGTACGCCGATAATCGCTATCACGACAAGCAACTCGACAAGTGTAAAACCAGTAAATTTTTTGGACATAATGTCACCTCTTTCTGAAAAAAGTTAGTTTTGAAAATTGGAAAAATTTTTCATCGCGAAGACACGATGAATGGTTGTGATTTTAGATTTGAGGTTTTGTATATTAAAACAAAATCTAAAATCATAAATCTAAAATCTAAAATCTAAAATTGTTTATTACTCGTGTTCAACTTGTATGTCAAACGTTGTTGTTCCCTTAACATCGCACGTTAGCCCGCTCGTTTCGCCGCTGCGATATTTTGCCGCGACTAACGATTTCGCTTGTTTTTGCTCCGCAAGCGGCTTGTTTGGGTCAGTTACAATTTCTTCCATTGCAACAACTGATACTTTGTAAGTACCTTTTTCAACTCCGTCGTTTTCGCCAATCGAACTCAAACGGTATGAACCATCGGACTGTATCTTGCCGGACGCAAGATAGTTACCGGATTCAAAACGTACTTCGCCGGTTGTCAGCGGTGTGCCATCATCAAACGTTACCTTGCCAGTAACTTGTGTCTTGCTGCCGCAACCGGCGAGCAGCGTCATCAAAACGAGAACAAAACAAAAATGTGTAAATCGCATAAGGATATCCTTTGTGTAAAATTGTTGAAAGTAAAACATAAAACATTTGTGATAATTAACTGCGTAATAGGTTATTTTGCGCACGGTGAATGGATTTTAGATTTATGATTTTAGATTTTGTTTTAATACACAAATCTAAAATCTAAAATCTAAAATCTAAAATAAAGTCCCTCCGTGCGCAACACCATATATTTCTCCTTTCATTTGCAGTTAGAGAATTTATGGAATCGAAACCGATTGCCCGTCAGCGACATTTGTCAGCGGACAAAGAATGTTGACCATTGAAGTTGTGGTACTCACCGCGCGAACAGCGCCGTCTCCCATAAGAAAGTTACAAACGCCGGAATGACACGAACCAAAACTGTAACCTAGAATAGGTCCCTCATTATTGTTATTACCTGTGAAGTCATTCGGACCGCGGGCAAGACGATACGCGGGATGCATCGGACGAACATAGCCGCGA